>JAHFHF010000088.1:1212-11383 GCA_023247055.1 Candidatus Omnitrophota bacterium | reverse complement strand
TTTCTTTGCTGATTCCCTACACGAATGTCCTTGAGGTTTTCCCTCCCGTTATCGTCCGTTCCGAAGTGAGGCGGCCGCCTCCGAACTTCGCGAGGAATGAAGTGCGATCGACGACGGCACCGGATAAAGATGCGATAGAGCGATACAGCCGCAGGCTTAGTGACGACCTGGCTGCGCTTGGTTTCGTGGCCGGGCATTTAGATGCCCTAGATTTAGCGACATTGCTGAGCGCTGCGGATGCGGTGCAGCGGATCCTAACAAAACATCGCCAGTCTGAAACACCGAAGGGCAGTCACTTTCGCATCGCAACGCTTTTATTGAGGCAGGTGAGAAAGCATTCTGGTTTTACCGGCAATGTGGTGATCACTCAACCGGATTTGTCCCGCTATGTCCGGAACGAACCTGAACTAAAAGCTTTGAACGAAGAATATTGGCTTGACGAAAAGCAAATAGCCGCCGTGAACCGGGCTTTAAGTCAAATCTTTGAGAATAAAGAGAATATTGCCCGGCTTCTCCAACGCGGCGTCACCAGCGTACAAATCCAGCTTCCGTCCGCGAAGCTGCTCCTGGATGATCTTGATCCGGTCTATCTTGTGAGCCGGTTTTTAAGCGTTTTTCCGGAAAATATCGAAGTCATGGATGAACATGAGGGATTGGTCCGGTTTCCCGCGGGAAGTTTGTCTCATTCGCTGGGTTTTCGCGATACGCTGACGCGCATTGAAAACAAGAGCGCGACACTGGCCAAGGTCAACTCGCTTTTAACTAGGATTTTTTCGAGCGCGCCGGTTTCATCCGGCGCCGCCGATCACACGGCTTTGGCATTACTACAGGCGCAAGCACAGGCTATTCTGCAGCAACAGCCGGATATTCGCCGTGTGGAAATTGCCGAGATTAATCAGCCGGTCCCGCTATTACCCGGCATTGACGCATGGTTGAGCGTTCTTGATCTCTGGGACCAGAAACTGGATCCTTCTTGGAACTCCAATCCGTTGGAACTTAATTCCTGGGCAAGTGCTGCTTTGAGTCAATGGGGCCGCAATCCACTGGCCAAGACCTACAAGGACTTGATCTTACTAACGCCGGAAGCAGCGCAAGCCATTCCAGAACTTGGCCCAAAAAGTCTCGCCAATTTACGCAAACGTCTAAGCGCAATCCATGTTCGCATGGGCGTGGATTATGGGGCCATATTCCAAACCAAACTTGCCGGTTTGAAGAACTTATCTCCTGAGTTAGAACGATTCTTTAAGCGCATGGCAAAGCGCAGCACTCTTCAGTTAAAAACGGTGCGCGACCTTGCAGAGAAAACTGCGGATGAATTGCTGCAGCAACGGGGTTTTAATAAACACATGCTTGAAGAAGTGCGGCTGCTTTTCGGACGGCAAGAACTGGGCAGCCATGCTCTCAAGCTTACGATGGATCCGCGCGTTGAAAAAAAATCCGCTTCCAGTGCGGTTCGCTCTGAGATGAGATCAGATGGAGAATCAGCGCTTCGTGAGATAGGGATCTCGCTAAAAATGACAGCGAAAGATATTTGGGAAGAGCATTTTGGCAAAATTATTCTGGGCGGAATCGGCGCAGGGTTTTTGCTTGGGCTGGTTTTATACGTGCGCCAGGCGCGCATGCATACCGCGCAGTGGCAAGAATCCAAGAGTGCCGCAAACTTGCAAGAAATCCGGGACGCGCAAGGGGATGCCAAGCGTCTTGACGTAATCGGAAACGAAGCGCGTGCCCGCCGCGAACGCATTACCGCGCTTATTGCCGAGGCTGAACAAGCGAAGAAAGCCTATGTTCGAAATAAAACAATGGACACCCTGGATCAGGCCAGACGTTACCGGGTCTTTGACGGCGTTACCGCCGTGAAAGCCGATTTGAATGAAAATGAAGTAAGTCTCGATACTTCTTCGCGTATTGGCGAACAGCCTGGCGCGTATTGGCAGGAAAACCTGCAGCGTTTAGAAAAAACAGCAGTCCAATCAGGGTTTGAAGGCGCTCTCGCCCTGGCTCTGCAGCAATTGTCTCAAGAACTAGCACGGCAGGACCAAACATCTGCGCAGATCGCTGCCGAAGTCAAAGGGTTTGAAGCGATCACGCCTTTTCTTTTGTCCGGCACGATGAAGACCGAAGCCGCAGAACTGCGCCGTGAACTGGAAGGTTTTCAGCAAGGGGAGATGAAAACTGAACAGAATTTATATACCGGACAGAATGCCCGCATGCGGGCGCGTGTGGATGAGAAGAATTATCAAAAAGACGCCGTCTATCATACGCATCGTAATCATCGAGATGTGCTCGAAGCGCTCTTCAAACAAAAGATTAAGCCGGCGGCCAATACGGCGCGCGCAATAAATAGCAATCTCAGTTCCATGAAAAGCAATTTAGACCTTGCTGCTGTGAATCATGCGCTGGCTTTAGCGAACGAACATGTGGCTGTAACAAAATATGACACAACATATGATAGCAAAGGAAATCCGCAGACCACATCCCATGTCGAATACGAAGACCACAGCCTGCCTTACCGCATCGCAGCAGCAAGTTATGAATCCGCGGCTAATGGTAATGCAAAAGAAGTGACCGACGGACTCAAAACGCTGGAGTCGAATTTGGCAGCACTAAATTCGGACACGGTTTTTCATAACGAGGGATTAGGTATATTAACGCGCCAGGGTGGGGAAGTCAGCGAACAGGGGATTTTAGGATTTGTGGGAACTTTACTAGGGCCGTCATCTTGGAATCTTTTCTCCAGTTTTTCCAGCGGTTCGGACGTTGGTCAGGCCCAAATTCAGTTTCAGCCTGCGCTGACTAAAATTTTAGAAACGGAAGCTGTGGTCAGCCACCGCGAAACAGCCGAGCGCCATTGGGTCGAATCCGCCATTGATCGCGATCTTGAAAGTCAGCGCCAGCAGGCCGAAGCTCAGGCTAAAAAATCAAAAGGTAAGTTAAAGGCCGAAGCCGAGGAAGAAGACAGCCGTACGCTGGCTCCGGGCTCTGCAAGGAGTGAAGTGCGTCAGGCAGCCGTGGCAAAGACGCAGACACTGCGCATTGCGCAGGCCCAACTCAATGTTTTTGTCGGCGATCTCGTCGGCAATTACAAAAAAATTCTCGAGGCCATTCAAAAAGCCAAGGCCGCGGGTGCGGATATGGTGGTTTTTCCCGAACTTACCCTGACAGGTTATCCGGCCGAAGACCTTTTGCTTAAAAAACATTTTATCCGTCAAAATCAAGAATTAGTCCGGCTGATTGCCAAACAGGTACAGGGGATCACCGTCGTGGTTGGTTTTGTGGACAGCGACGACGAACCCAATTATTACGATCCAGGCCGCAAAGGAAATTTGTACAACGCGGCAGCGGTGATCAGCGACGGTCAGATTCAGGGTGTTTATCAGAAAGAAGATTTGCCGAATTACGGTGTGTTTGATGATAAACGCCATTTCAGTCCGGGCAAAAAAAATCCGATTTTCTCGTTTAGAAAAATACCGCTCTGCATCAATGTTTGCGAAGACATCTGGATTGACGGCGGTGTTTTCACCGGCCAGGCGAAACGCGGAGCGCGGCTTTTGATCAATACGTCCGCCTCTCCCTTCAGAATCGGCGTGGGCGCCGAACGCGAAGAACTTTTACGCCGGCGTGTGCAGGAGACGGGCGCAACCATCATTTATACCAACGTGGTAGGAGGCCAGGATGAGGTAGTTTATGACGGCCGCAGTTTCATTATGGGTAAAGACGGCGTTGTGCTTGCGCAAGCCAAAGCATTTGAAGATGATTTCGTGATTACGGATGTGACCTTGGACGTTCCGCAAGATGCCGCCATTAAGGAAATGGTGGATTTAGGTTCTGGAGCGAGCGATTCTGCGGTCAGAGACCCGTTACCATCGCGGGAGATTTCAGCCGACGATGAAATCGCGGTTATTTATAAAGGACTGGTTCTTGCGACGCGTGATTACATTGCCAAAAATAGTTTTAAAAAAGTGCTATTTGGTAACAGCGGCGGTATTGATTCTGCCGTGGTCGGCGCTATTGCAGCGGCGGCTATCGGGCCTGAGAACGTCGAAGGCATTTCCATGCCAACGCGTTATAACTCCAGCGACACCAAAAATGATGCGCGCCGTTTGGCGGAAAATCTCAAAATAGGCTTTCGCGAGGAGCCCATAGGTTTTACTTTCGAAGCGGCCTTGGCGGGCATGGGTGGTTTTGGACCCGGCCTTTGGGGATGGATTTATTATAAATTGACGGAAATGCTGGCGTTCTGGTTCCCTCAAAAGAATTTTTCTAAAAATTTACGCAAGCTTCAAACGGAAGTGCCTGCCCAAAATCTTCAGGCCCGCACCCGCGGTAACCGGTTAATGTTTTATTCCAATCTGACTGGAGCGCTGCTGCTTTCCACCGGAAACAAAAGTGAAAACGCCATGGGCTATGCCACGCTATACGGGGACATGGCGGGCGGTTTTGCCTCGATCAAAGATGTGCCCAAGAGCATTGTTTTTAAATTGGCGCGTTACATTAACCAGCAGGCCGGTCGAGAAGTCATTCCCGTCAGCATTATCGAACGGCCGCCTTCCGCGGAACTTGCGCCGGGTCAAAAAGATACGGATTCTTTGCCGCCCTACGAGACGGTGCTTGATCCCATCATTGACGATTATCTGATTGATAATTTATCGATCGATGAGATTGTGGCCAAGCACAGCGCGACACCCGGTTTTGATGAAGCCGTTGTGCGCCGCGTTATTCGCACGATCGACCGCAACGAATACAAACGCCGCCAGGGACCGCCGGGCCCGAAGATTACACGCCGGGCCCTTAACCGCGACCGGCGCATGCCGATTTCCAACGGCTATCACGAAGAAGACGTGGATGCTTTTTTGACCGGAGCAAGAAGCGAAGTCCGATGGGGAAGTCTGAAGACCGCGGCGCAGTCGAAAATCAATGGGGATGTTTTTTGGAGCGTTCAATCCACATCAGACCCGCTGAGACCAAAGATACGCCAATTATCACAATCCAGGCGAATTCAATCACGTCTAGACTCCTTCGCTGTGGGGCAAACAGACATTGCTACTAGAAAGAGTATCACGCAACCTAAGCCAGAAGCAAGCTTGGCAAGGAGTGGAAGATTTGATGAAACCCAAAAGGTGACCAGACTGGCTCCAAATAGGATTTCGGCAAGTCTGAACAGTGAATCGGCGGCTTTTTCCCTTCGAAGAGACGGTATCATGGGAGGAATGATAGGGTTTGGAGGTCAAACTGTAAAGCTTAAAATTCATATCATTTATGATAAAATAACAAATTCCGTCTCGCGAGCAGCCGGCCAGTTTTCCCGTTCAGAAATGCGGGCGACAGAGGCTGAGATTCGCGCGAAGATTGCGCTTATGAATCAGGACCGGCCCAAGGGATATCCGGAGCGCAGTTACGATACGCCGCCTTCCTATACAGCGCCGAGTGTGATCAAGAATGCGCGCTCACGCAAAAAACCGCAGGGCTGGGCGCACCCAAGCCTGAATGATCCGAAATTGGCGCCGGCCCAGCGCAAACGCCTCATTGCTGAAATTCGCGCAGAGGTTCTGCGCTTTGCGCCGCAGACAAAATTTGATGAAACCACTGGCTTACCGGCTAATTTCAACAAAACGGGGCTCAAAGGCCGCGGCAAACTTGGGCGTTATGGGCCAAACCCGGCCGAAGACCCGGTGGTGCTGCGCTATAACAAAGCCGGCGAGCTGGAACTTCTGGTGATTGACCGCAAAGATGGCGGCGGTCTGGCCTTGCCCGGCGGCATGATTGCCTGGGGCGAGGAAAATAAAGCCGGTGTGACGGCGACGCGCGAATTGAAAGAAGAGACCGGTGCCGATGTCGATCTGACCCAGGGTGTGGTGGTTTATGAAGGCCCGGTGGATGAATGGCGCAATACGGATGATTCTTGGATGATCACCCGCGCGGTCGCAGCCCTGCTTTCTTATGAAGAATCAAAATATCTCCGGCTCAAGGCCCGCAGTGATGCCAAGAAAAAGTCTGCCCGTTTTGTACTTGTAAATGACGAACTGCTCGAAAAAATGTATGCCAACCACGCAGCGATTGTTCGCACAGCCCTTGAAAAAGTCAAACAGGGCCAGCTTTTAACCGCCCAGCAAAAGGTGATTAAAAAACATGAACGCGTTTCGATTACGCTGCCGGACTTGGAAGACGCTTATCAGGCTTTCCGCGAGGGCAAGTACAAAGTCCCGGAGACTTACGATCTCGTTGCGCCGCAAGCGCCGCATGACGGCAGCTATTTGGTGGCTGCCGGTTTGGAAGAAGCCCTGGCGGACATCCGTGCGCGCCGCTTTACTAAGGGGCATATCGAGGCTTTGCGCAAGCTAGAACGTTTTTCCGAAGAATTTTTGAAATACCTGCAGAATTTTATTTTTGAAGGCGATATCGATGCGGTCAAAGAGGGCACCATTCTTCAGCCCGGACTGCCGCTGATGCGCATCAAGGCCACGCCGGTTGAACTGCATTTGATGAAAAGCCTGATTCAAAATCGCATTGGTTTCAGCACCAACGTCGCAACCAAAACGGCCCGCATTGCGCAGGCCGCCAACGGTGATTTTGTCACGGAAGCGGCTTTGGCACGGTTGAAACAGGGGGGATTAAGCCGTGAACAAGTCAAACGGCTGCGCGCCCTGATCGATTTCGGTCAGCGCCGTGCGCAGGGCAAAGCAGCCACAGTCGCTTCGCGCGCTGCCGTCATCGGCGGCGCTATGGCTACGTCCAACGTGAAAGCGGCTAAACAGCACTATCTGGATCCATCCGGAACCATGGCACATCTTTTTATCACTTCGTTTCCGCCTGAAGAGGAACTTGAGGCCTTTCGCCTGTATGCCCGGGCTTTTCCGGAAAACACCGTCCTTTTGATCGATACGTACGATACGATTCAAGGCGCAAAAAACGCCATTATTGTGGCAAAGGAAATGGAGTCGCGAGGTGAGAAGCTTGCGGGAGTGAGGCTCGATAGCGGGGATCTTGTCGCTCTTTCCAAAGAAGTCCGGCGCCTGCTGGATGAAGCCGGTCTTGATTATGTCAAGATCGTGGCGTCCGATGATTTAGACGAATTCAAAATCACGGAACTTTTGGAAAAAGGCGCGCAAATCGACGCTTTTGGCGTAGGCACCAATCTGATCACCGGCGGCAAGCAGGCGCATTTGGATTTGAAGTGGGAAAAATCCGATGAAAAGCGGCTTTGGCGCGCGCAGCACCGCGGCCAGTTTTCACATTACCTTAAAACTCCGGCCAGACGCCTGGCCCATGCCGCTTACAACGAGGAAATCGAAGAAATTTTGCTGCCGTTTTGGCGCGCCGGAGAGCGGGTTTCCGGCCACGAAAAACCATGGAAGGCGCATCAACGCGCGCTGCGCGAAATAGCCGCGCTCAAACCGGAGCATAAACAGCTTCAAAGCGCGCAGTTATTGCCGGTTCAAGTTCAGGACAATGCATTGGCCATCGACCCTGAGACCGATGCCGTGCTAGTGATCGACGCCCAGAAAGCCTTTATGCTGCGCGGCGGGCTGACGGTGGCGGGCGGCGATGACATCATGCCGAACGTGCGCAAAATCCTGGATCTTTTTACTAAGAACAAACGCTTTGCCTCGATTGACCGCCATCGTAAAGGCAGCATTTCCTGGGCCAGTTCTTTCACCGGCTTGCCGCCGTTTACGTATCTCACTTACGAAACGGTCCAAGACTGGACGGAGCAAGATCATCGGATTGCGCCGCATGCGCTTTTTACGCTGGCGGAATTAAAAACGCAGCTGCAAAAAATCGGCGGCCAAATGCTCTGGCCGGATCACGCCGGCGAGGGAACGGATGAATCCGAACTGCATCCCAAAATGCTGGAACGCGAGTTTAACTATCTTGAGATTAAAGGCATGGATCCCAAGGTGGATTCTTACAGCGCTTTTTTTGACAATGCCGGTAATCCGACGAAGCTTGTCGAAGTGTTAAAAGCCGCGGGCATCAAGCGGCTCTTTATTGCGGGGTTAGCTTTGGATTATTGCGTGGGTTTTTCTGCGGAAGGCGCCGCTCAAAATGGCTTTGAAGTCGTCGTGCTGCCTGAAGCCACACGCTCGGTCAATTTTCCGGCTGAAAGCGAAGCCAAAATGCTGGATTCTTTCAAACAGAAAAATATTGTCAGCGCCTCGATCAAGGACTTTTTGGATGCGAACCGACTTGAAGGCGTGCGGCCCGCCCGCATGATTGATCCCGTTCCGCACCCCGTGGCGCCGCGTGAAGATGACAACGTGGGCTTGGAAGAAGATGCCTATCATTTGACCATGGGCGCGGCGATTGTGGCTGCCGCGATGGATGACAAGCCCGTGACGTTCGATTATTTCTTCCGCACGCCGCCTTATGGGGAAGACAAAATTATCGTTGCCGGGCTTCAATTCATGCTGGAAGAAATCGCCAAGTTTCATTTTACGGATGAGGACATTGAATATCTGCGGACCAAGACCCGGTTTAAATTCAGCGAAGCCTATCTTGAAAAATTGCGCAGCTTTAAATTTAAAGGCACGATCGAAGGCTTGCCCGAGGGCAGTGTTGCGTATGGCCGCGAATCCATTTTGCGCGTCAAAGGCACTTTCCTTGAATCGATGATTGTCGAGACGTTTATCTTGAAAACGTTTAATTTTAACAGCCTGATTGCCACCTATGCCAATCACATACGCCGGGAAAAAGGCGAGACCAAACGCCTTGTGCTGGATGCGTTGGCCGGCGCTCAGGGCATCAGCTACGAACAGGCCGAGTACTCCGCCTTTATCGGCGGCATTGACGCGACAACCGATCTTGACGCGCATCTCAATTACGGCATTCCGCTGGCGTTCAAAAATGACGAGGGCGAGAAATTGGGCGCTGATTTTATTACGGGCGGCCCCAAAGCCTCGCTGGGCGGTGTTTACAAATTGTCGGTGTTTAACGGCGATGACCGCATGAAGCTGAGTGAAAATCCCATCAAGAGTTCTTTGCCGGGTAACAAAGAAGTTGTGGAAGTCCGCGATGCCGATGGCCGGGTCGAGCGCCGTGTGATTCAAGTGCAGGGGGAGCGGCTTAAACGCGAGAAGACCCAAAAAGTCCGGCGTCTTTTCGTCCCTCTGGTTTCGGAAGGCGAGGTGGTCTATCGCCTGCCGGATATCTGGGATGTTCAAGAGCACCGTGCTGCGGATGTGGCGCGTACTAAACATATCCGGGGCACAGAGCTTTCTCCAAGGCTGGAGGCGGCGATGCGAAAGGCCGCGAGCCGGGTGAAACAGCGGCAGTTGCCGCTTCGCTCGGAAGTGCGGTTAAAAAAGGTGGAAGGTGGAAGGTCGAAGGTCGAAGGAAAAGAAATGCCAGACGAACGCCTTTCACCTAATTTCCTCCGTTCCGAAGTACGGCTTATTGAAGCAGAATTGCCTGTAGAAGAAGTTAGTCTGCTGAACAGTGCGGCGGATAACGCGCTTGCGATCGCAAAGGACACTTTGAGCAAGTATGATCCGGAGAAAGTGGCGCGTGAGCGTAAGCTGGATATGAGCTGGGTTACGGAAGCGGATCATGCGATTCAGCAGGCGGTCATGACTTCGATTCAAACGGCTTTTCCGGATCATTATGTTTTGGGTGAGGAAACGCTGGATATGCCTGTCTCAGAAAAAAATGAACAAAATAAAAAATCCGATTATGTCTGGATTCTTGATCCGATTGATGGAACGCGGATTTTTCTCGAAGGTTCGGATGATTTTGCAGTTTCGCTTGCGCTTTACTACAAGGGCCGTCCGGTGTTAGCGCGCGTTTACTCGCCCTATTTGCAGGGCAGCATTGCTGCAAGTCAGATCGATGAAGCACAGGCAAATCCTGCTTCCGGTTTCAAAACAGGACATTTTTCGCGTTTTAACGGTGTTGTGTCCGGCGTGACCGAAAGGCCGGCGGCCTGGCGTGCAACGCTGGCGGAGAGCATGCGCGGGCAGGGAGTTCGCCCGCAGTTATCCTTGCGTGTGGGGTCGACGGTTGTGCGCTCTTTAAAAGTGATCAAAGGCGATGAAAAAATTTATGCCGATTTGCGGCAGAGTTCGCCGCATCTGTGGGATGTCGCCGCCGTCGCGTATCTGTTAGAAAAGAAGGGGGCCTTGGCTTTGGTTTGGGATGAAACCAGCGGCACGGCACGGCCTTTGCTTGAGGCTAT
>JAHFHF010000088.1:0-1202 GCA_023247055.1 Candidatus Omnitrophota bacterium | reverse complement strand
GTGATTTAACCTCTGGAAAAGATCTGCGGAATTTTTCTTATCCCATGATTGCGGTTCGGAAGGATGTTTGGGATGCCTATCAGGAAACGCTCACATCCGCAAAGAGCCTTGCTGCAAAATCAGCGCAGCGTGCCATCGAGCCCATAACGTATCAAGGCGATCCGGTTTTGCCGGAACACTGGACGGACGTTTCAAACGTCGAACTTGAGCGGCAAAAACCCTATGCGGCTATTTTTGATTTGCATGGCGTTTTGCTGGAGCCGACCTGGAAACGTCAATTTGCCTATGCCTACCAGCGGCTTCAAGGCGGAACGCTTGATGATGCCGCGACCTGGGTTGAGGAAAATGCGCACCAAAATTTGCGCGATCTTTTGCAGCAGGTTTCTCAAAGGCCGCGGAGCGAGATCGATCAACTTTTGCAGGAACTTATCGAGAAAGTGCCTGAAGTGCGTCATCCTCCCGCGATCCATGGAATGCTCGAAACGATCGAACGGCTGCAAAAGTCTGCAGTCCCCGTGGTGGTCATGTCCGGATCCAGCCGCCGCATAATGCTGGATCAATTAGCGGAAGCCGGTTTCAATATCCCCGATGAGAACATCATTGGCCGCGATGATATGGCGCTTTCTGAAACGGACCGGCGCTATATCCCCGGAACGCGTGACCGCGCAATCGAAAGTATGCTCAGCCAGTTTCCGGGCCACACCCTGCTGCACTTTACGGACGGAAAAACAGGCGTTGCGACAGTGCGCAAATTCGGAGGCTTTAACGTAGGGTTGCTCCATGGCACCAGCGATACCGAGCGCGCTCAAAATCGCGAGTTTTTGAAAGAGGTCGATGTCTTGGTCGAGAATGGCCGGATGAATGCGAATCAAGTCTTCAATTTTTTGCGCATCAATCCCATCCTTCAGGCGCAGGATTGGCATTACAGAGTTTCCAATTTAAAAGCGGCAGAGATTTCGCTGGTTTTGCCCGCGCCCCGGCCGTCGCCTCTGGGCCTGCATATTGAAATCAGCCCAGACTTAAGGCAGCTCGCCTATCTGCATGCGCGCGCCGACAGCACCATTTTCCTGCCGGATGGCCGGCGTGTCTCGTATCCGGCTGACGAAATTGCAATCGCCGCATTCCCAAGCGGAAACCTGGTTTCACCGCTGCGCTGGATTGAAGAAAGGCTGCCTTTTGATCAGATCGAAGCCGTTGCCCAA
>JAHFHF010000012.1:18835-56915 GCA_023247055.1 Candidatus Omnitrophota bacterium | reverse complement strand
GAACTGTTTTTGGATGGGTAACTTTGATCGGTGGTTTTCTGTACTCCCCGTACTGGGTGCCGGTTGGGTTTCCCATTTGTATAAGCCTGATTCTTTCGATTCCGGTTGTTTATTTCACTTCCAAGAATTTGGTTTGGGATCCGGGTTACCTGAGTCGGCACAAAAATAATCTTATTCTGGAGGCTTAACCTTTATGGCAATCATTAAACAGCAATCAGCGGAAAGCGAAGAAAGGAAAACGGATCCGGAAGAGCCGCAGCATCAAAGCGCCCAGACTTTTGAAGAGGTGCAAGAAGCAAAGGCCAGGCTCTTTCATTCCCAAAAAGAGTCATTTGATATATGGGGTATCAAAAATCACCTGTTACTTATCATCGTTTGCTTGGCGGGGCTGACCGTCTGTGCTTTTCTGCCGCTTATAACCAGAGTGGAAGATCCCCAAGCTCTCGTGGTTCCGGCTCAAATGGTGAATGTTGAAGCTTTGAAGGAAGGAAAAATTGCCGACGTCTTTGTGCAGGAAGGGGAATCCGTCAAAAAAGATCAGGTCTTGGCGCGCATTATCAATCCGCAAGATGAAATGGATCTTTCAGAAGTACATAGTCAATCGAAACTCCTTGAGGCGCAGCTTGCCGTGCTCGATACCAAGCGCATTTATTCATTTGAGCGTTATGAGCAGGATAAAGAGCTGCTTGAAAAGAAAGTGATCTCTCGCGATGAATTTTTGACTACCGAGCTTTCCTTTAAGACTCTTGAGCGCGAGAGACAAGTATTGGCCGCGCAGTTGTCCGCACTAGGAGAAAAACTCTTGCTATTGGAAGAACGAAAGAAGCAGGGAGCTGTGATCGCGCCCGCTGCCGGTAAAGTGATCTCAGATGTTCAGGAAAAACTTGGAGCTTATGCTTCGAAAGGGACATTTCTAATGACCCTTGCAAGCCCTGAGCAGAGACTTGAATTTTTTCTTGCAGAAGAGGATCACGGGCGGGTTGATGTTGGAGATCCTGCAAAAATCAAGTTTTATCCATTTCCAAACAAGATTTATCGTGGCCGTGTAGTTGCTCTCAAACACTATGCCGAGCCAATAGACAAGCATGGTTTTAAGAAAAACTTCATCAAGGTATTGATTGCGGTAGAAGATTTTCCGCAAGGAATTCGCAATGGAATGACTGCCAAAGTCATGATCCAGGGTCGGCCCGTTAGTCTGCTGAACGGGATTCAAAGAAGAATAGGGTAAAGGTTGTAAGGCTCTGGTCATTCAGGGTTAAGAGCGTTAAGTTTTAAGTCCTGCGTTTGCCTCAAATTAGGGTTTCCAAAACCCTCCGCTGAAACAAAAATTCTGTTCCAAAGGAATCTGCATGAATGAAATTGTAAAAGATTTCAGCTTGTCCCGTGTTGGGCCTAAAAGGGTTACGGCGCTAGATTTTTTGACTGCCCTTTTTGCTCCTTATTATGCGGGCGGGCAGAAAGGTTTCATTGAACTTCGTCTCATCCGAAGCGGGGATGTGAGAAGTTATTTCTTTCGCGGTTTGAAATCATTTGAGAACAAGCGTTTTAACCACCAGAGCACTCATGTTTATTACGGTCTTTCGCCAAGAGAAAAAAGGGAAGGTCGAAAAGACTCGGTGAAATGGCTTTTAACATTATGGGCTGATTTGGATGCAAAAGATTTTCCAAATGGAAAAGAAGATGCTTGGGAAGCGTTACGCAGATTTGATTTTACACCTTCGGCTGTTATCGATTCAGGACACGGTCTTCAGGCTCTTTGGTTTTTGAAAGAACCTGTCCCAGTTACGGAATGCGCTGAGGTTGAGGGAATCTTAGCGGGTATTGCAAAGGCGCTGCGTGGAGATCCGGCAGTCTGTGAAATCGCGCGAGTATTCAGGCTTCCCGAAAGCTTGAATGTTAAAGATCCGGCAAATCCTATTCCGGTGAAAGTTAAGTTTTTTTTACCTCGGTTACGTTACGGGCTTTCAGCGTTTGAAAGTTTTCGTATCCCGGTTACAAAAAATCAAGAGGCCGCAGGTGACGGAATCCATGCTGAAAAATCAGAAGGCATTGAAAAAGTTTTTGCCTGTAAATTCGTGCGCTTTGCCGAGGCAAACGCTGTAACACTCCCGGAGCCTCTTTGGTGGTCTTGTTTGACGAACCTGCTTCCTTTCAAGGGTGGGCATGAGAAAGCACATGCCCTTTCTCGACCATACCAAAAAGGGCGCAATCAGTATTCCTTTAAGCAGACTGAAAGAAAGATTCAACACATTCTCAAAACTTCACCCGGGCCGCACACCTGTCAGAAGATTGTTCAGCACGGCTACCCTTGTAATTTTGTTGGGATATGTCCGGTAGATTCTCCGGCCGGCCTCGCTTGGGCGGATCCTCAATTTGTTGAAAGATTGCGGCAGGAACCTTCCGAGCCCGGAGGTGAACAATGACGCAATCTGGTTTGCAAATAAAAAGACTGTGGACGCGCTCTGGGCACGATCCTTTGGATGAAGTGGTTTATGAAAAAAGAGAAACAATCATCCGTGATCAAAAAGGGAATGAAGTGTTTCGCATGAATGGTGTGGAAGCACCCAAATTTTGGTCGCAGCTTGCCACGGATATTGCCGCTTCCAAATATTTTCGTAAAAGGGGAGTGCCCGAAAAAAACTCCGAAAATAGCGTCCGAGATTTAATAAGAAGAGTCAGCCGGACCATTCGGGTCGAAGGTGAAAACCGGGGCTACTTTTCAGATATTCACAATGCCGATGCGTTTGAAGGCGAACTTACCTACCTTTTGATTCATCAGTTCGGAGCTTTCAACTCTCCCGTGTGGTTTAACTGTGGATTGAAACACGCCTATGGCATTGAAGGTAGCGGAGGAAATTGGTTCTGGAATCCCAGGACTCAGGCAGTTGAAAAAACAAAAGACGCCTACTCTCATCCACAATGTTCCGCCTGTTTTATCCAATCCGTTGAGGACGATCTGATGTCAATTTTTACGCTCGCAAAAAATGAAGCGCAGATTTTCAAGTACGGCTCCGGGACGGGAACGAATTTTTCAAAGATCCGTGGACGTATGGAACAGCTCTCCGGAGGAGGGCTATCTTCGGGCTTAATGTCCTTTTTGGCGGTCCTAGATCGCGGCGCCGGTGCCACTAAGTCAGGGGGAACCACACGCCGCGCGGCCAAAATGGTGTCGCTCGATATTGATCATCCGGAAATTGTGGATTTTATTGAATGGAAAGTTAAGGAAGAACAAAAAGTAAGAAGACTGATCGAAAGTGGATATCCGTCGGATTTTAACGGCGAAGCCTACCAGACTGTTTCCGGACAGAACTCGAATAACTCTATATGCGTTACGGACGAGTTTATGAGAGCCGTCGAAAACGATAGTGAGGTTGAAACAAAACTTCGGACAACCGGAGAAATATATGAGAAACATTCCGCGCGTGAGCTAATGAAAAGAATTTCTCGCGCTGCGTGGCAATGCGCGGATCCTGGAATCCATTTCAGTTCCACCATGAACCGTTGGAATACGGTTGCGAACTCCGGCCCGATTCGAGGAACAAATCCCTGCTCTGAGTTTGTGTTTTTAGATGATACGGCCTGCAATCTTGCCTCTATCAATTTATTGAAGTTTTTGAATGAGAAAGGGCAGTTTGACATTGAAGGTTATCGTCATACGATTCGTATTCTTTTTATTGCCCAGGAGATACTTGTCGATTTTTCCTCCTATCCTACGGAACGAATTGCTCAAAACAGCCATGATCTGAGGCCGCTTGGTTTGGGCTATGCGAATTTGGGGGCGCTCCTCATGGCGCTTGGAATTCAGTATGACAGCGTGCAGGGAAGAGGGATGGCTGCCGGCCTTGCGGCTATTCTGACTGGCGGTGCTTATGCGGTATCTGCGGAGATGGCTTCAATCCAAGGTCCTTTTCCGCAATATTCCAAAAATAGAATCGTCATGTTGGGCGTCATAGGCAAGCATCGGGAACAGGCCCGAAAACTTTTAAAGGATTTCCCCCATGAGATTTCCCAAGCGGCGGCTGCCGATTGGGATAAAGCTTTGCAACTTGGAAATCTTTTTGGGTATCGAAATGCCCAGGCTACTGTCCTTGCCCCGACCGGAACTATCGGGCTTTTGATGGATTGTGACACAACCGGTATTGAACCCGATTTTGCGCTTGTGAAGTTCAAGAAACTCGCAGGCGGTGGTAATCTCAAAATCGTCAATTCTACGGTTGATCGAGCCCTCGCTTCCCTTCGCTATTCAGAGGAAGAAAGACGCAATATCGTAGCCCATGTCCAAGGCATCCTATCCTTTGACAATGCTTCTTCTATTAATAGGAAGACCCTTGCAGCAAAGGGCCTGGGTGACTCGCTTATCTCCCAGATGGAGTCCCGCTTATCTTCTGCCTTTCACATTTCGGATGTATTTTCTGAAAGTAGATCTCTCAAAGAGCTTGGATTTTCAAAAGAAGAAATAGAAGAGGCTAATCGGTTAATCATAGGCCACCTCACGATTGAGGGAGCGCCTTATATAAAGGAAGAGCACCTTCCGGTTTTTGATTGCGCGAACCGTTGCGGTTTATCAGGGCAGAGATTTCTCGCGCCTCAAGCTCACATTGAAATGATGGCCGCGGTCCAGCCCTTTATTTCGGGAGCCATTTCAAAGACAGTCAATCTTCCAAACGAAGTCACCCCGGAAGAAATTCAGGAACTTTATATCCAGGCTTGGAAGAAAGGGCTGAAAGCGATTGCCATTTACCGGGACGGAAGCAAGGCTTCGCAGCCGCTTGATGGCGGTGGAAATAAAACAGCCGAGGGGGCCTCTCCAGCAGGGCCATTCCGCAAAAGGATGCCTAAAAAGAGAGCAGGATTCAATTGGGAATCAAAAGTTGCTGGGCACAAAATTTATTTAAGGACCGGCGAATATGAAGACGGTACAGTTGGCGAGATTTTCATCGACATGCACAAAGAAGGTGCGGCATTTCGCAGCCTTTTGAATTGCTTCGCCATTTCTGTTTCTTTGGGGTTGCAATATGGCGTCCCGCTTCAGGAGTTTGTCGATGTTTTTACCTTTACTCGTTTTGAGCCTCACGGTGTCGTGGATCATCCTCACATCAAACGCGCAACTTCCGTCATTGACTACATCTTTCGTTTGCTTGGCTTTGAATATCTCGGGCGTACTGATTTTATTCAGGTAAAACCTGAAACGCATGATGCAACACTTCAAGAGAAACCACAGGAACTTGAAAATTCTGTTTCTGCAAACGTGCTGGATCGTCAGCTTGCGGGAATGATGGGGGACGCGCCTTTTTGTCCGGATTGCGGGCATTTAACAATCAGGAACGGCTCATGTTACCGCTGCCTTAATTGCGGCAGTTCCGTGGGATGTTCCTAATCAAACCAAGGGAGGCTACAAGAATGAACGAAAATCAAAAAACTCAAGACCCAAATAGTACGCGAACACTCAATGAAGGGCAAAGAATAACGAAAACCGGAACCATCATGACGCATTTGATGTCCTATGCCGGGCCGAATGGAACAGAGTATCAACTTCGCGACGCTGAATTTAAAGGCAAACATTATTTTGATTTCCGTAAATTCGATCCACTCAAGCGTGGAGATAAACCGATGCCGATGGGGATTCGCTTAAGCCCCAAAGGGCTTGAATTTCTTGAAGATGCGATGGCGAAGTGGCGGCGTTTTTACAAACAGATTCAAGTTAAAGAAGGAAAGCTGGATATTTAAAGAAAAGGAGAGAAAAAAAACGGATGACTCAATCTACGAAACTGTTTTTAGTGGCTTTAGCAATTCTTGTCTCGGCGGGTTCGTTTGGAGTTTACTCCGCATTTTTGGAGGCGTCCGAAACTCCAATCCCGGCTTCTGTGCAGCTCATTATAGGTAAGAAGATCGTTGAAGCCAAAGTCGCCCGTGCAGATAAAGAACTTGAACAAGGATTATCCGGCATATCTCAACTCATGGAAGATGAGGGGATGCTTTTTGTTTTGCCTAAAAATAAAAAAACAAAATTCCATATGAAGGGCGTCAAGATTCCTTTGAGTATTTGCTATCTCGATTGGCGTGGAAAAATATTAAAAATGGAAGACATGAATCCTGAAACGCCCGATCTAATTTACGAGGCGCCGGATAAAACGCGATACGCCTTGGAAATGAATCTCGGATGGTTTTTGCGTGATGGGCTTAAAAAAGGGGATCAGATCAGGAGGAAATCTTAAATTGAATGCCAATAAAATTTCGTTTTATCCAGGGGGTGGGTGCATGAGAGCTATCATTCTAGCGGCCGGGTTTGGAACGAGGTTATATCCGCTTACAAAAGACCGTCCCAAAGCTCTTCTTCCGATTGGAAATAAGACCTTACTGGATTACTTAATCCAACCGCTTGAAAAACTTCCAATGGTCAAGGAGATAACTCTTGTGACCAATGCCAGGTTTTATCTCGACTTCTATAAGTGGCGTAAAAATTCCGGGTATGCAAAACCCATCTATATTGAAGATAACCATGTCTCCATGCCGGAAAAAAGATGTGGCGCGATCCTGGATCTAAAACTGGCGATTGAGTCGAGACAAAAAGATGACGAAGATTTCCTCATTTTATGCTCGGACAATTATTTTGATTTCCCATTGAGCCATTTTTTATTGCCGATTCTCTCTCATCCTCATTGTGCATTTGTGGGCCTTTATGACGTACAAAATAAAGCGGATGCGTCTAAATACGGCGTTGTCCAGGTTGATCACGAACATCGGATTATTGACTTTGAAGAGAAACCCGCCAATCCTAAATCTACCAAAATAAGCGTTGGCGCCTACTATCTTCCGGGCAAGCTTAAGCACCGGCTGAATGAGTATCTTGATGCCGGTTATTCCGCTGACAAAATAGGGGATTTTATTGGGTTTCTAAGCCGCAATGAAAATTTGTTTGCTGTTGATTTTGAGGGAGCTTGGTTTGACATAGGGAGTATCCAATCTTATGTGGAAGCGAGGAAACACCTTAATGCGGCGACTGTTTAAAAGTTTCTTCTTTGGAATAGTTTTGGGTTTTCTGCCTATTGCGAGTTTCGCCCAAGATGTTCACGCGCAACAAATTTTAAGAATTGTTGATTTTGAAGATGCGGAAACATCTCAAAATACTGGTGTATGGTTGCACAACATTTTAGATTCCGAACAGGGGCTCAAGATGGAAATCTCTCAAGAAAAAGACGGGTCAAAAAAAATACTGAGACTCGATTACGACGTCGATTCACCTAATCCCGCAATGGTTGGATTTTGGGTGAACCTTCGCAATCAGGACTTACGCGAGTTCGATACTTTGCATGTGAGTTTAAAAGCGGGAGGCGTTGAGCGGTTCCCGGGAAATATTGCTTTCCAATTTACGGACGCGGACAGCCACAAAGCCGCTTATCTGGTTTCAAGTATCCCTATGGAGTGGAAGCAATTTGAAGTTCCTCTCAAAAATTTTAACCGTATCCATGATTGGTCACAGATTAAAGAATTCGAGATCATCATTGACGACATTAATGCCAGGCCAAAGGAAGGCGTTTTGCTTGTTGATGAAATTTATGTCTCGAAGGATCGCTAAGCCGGCTTAGGGAGGATTTGTTTTGAAAACAATTACAGAGTTAGTCCAAGTATGCCATGCGGCCGCGCGTGACAAGGGTTTTTGGGACAAAGAAAGGAACATCGGTGAAATGCTAATGCTCATTGTCTCAGAACTCGGCGAAGCGATTGAAGCGCATCGAAAAGGTAATTTTGGTCTTGGGCAAAAGGATACATTTGAAGATGAACTGGCGGATACCGCAATTCGGTTGTTTGATTTGTGCGGTGGCTTGAGGATTGATCTTGAAAAGCAAATTGGATGGAAAATTAATTTTAATAAAAACCGTGAACAGCGGCATGGTAAAGCCTATTGATTGTAATTCTGTAAATTTGGATCGTCCTGTCTTGCAGTTAAGACGGACGTCTAAGGCCCTTCGGGGTCAATGCTGGCCTTATTCTCTGTGCGTGTGAGAAAAGGCGATACGAGAGGAGAAGTAAAAACTATGAAAAGTAAATTGTTTTTAGGTGCGGCACTGGCTGTTATCACGCTTTTGAGCGGGGTCTCCAGTCAATTCGCAATGGCCGCCGGAAGCGAGCTGGTTGTTGCAGATTTCAACACCGGAGATAAACCGTCCAATATCGGTGGAGATTTCGGAGCATGGAACAAGGATGCAAGTGATGAAACACAGGGAACATCCACGTCATTTGTTTCCGATGATGCGCTCGGTGATCCGTCCGGTTATGCGATTCGGCTGGACTATGATGTGGATTCTCCGAATCCAGCCTATAACGGTTTCTGGATGAAGTTGGGTAACACGGATGCGACCGCTTACAACACTTTGACCTTTTATGTGAAGGGTGATTCAAAGGCTGGCTTCACGAAGCGGGTCAAAATCGAGTTGAAGGACAAAAGCGGGAAGCCGTGTTCTTATGTCGTCTCGAATGTGACAAGTGAATGGCAAAAAGTCTCTATTCCATTCGAGAAGTTTCGGCGCATTACAGATTGGACCGCTTTGACCGAGCTTGTCGTAGTTTTTGACGATGTTAATTCGCGGCCTAAGAAGGGAACAATTTTTATTGATCAGTTTGCTTTTACAAGGGAATAAACAAAATGTTATTTACGTACTTTAAACCGTTCATGAGCTGCCTTATGTTGCAGCTCATGAACGAAACAGAGGAGGTGACTACTTGTGTCATGGAAGCGTTGGGGGTTAAAGGACAATCCATATTTATCAAATTCAATTGATGAAACAACCCTTGAACTATTCATAGGCCGGAGCAACGAAATTCAAACATTACATGACGCTCTATCCGGCACTAAGCCTGTTATCTTTCTTCAGAGCCAAAGCGGACTTGGCGGGACAGCGCTTGGAAATTTTTGGCGTTACAATTTATCTCAAAGGCGGCTCTACTTTTCTCCTTACATGGAATTAAGAGTCGAAGCGGGACAGGATTTCTATCAGGTCATAGCAAATCTGATAGAGTCCATAAACTGGAGCATTAAACAGAAATATCTTTACATGGCGAAGGATGAAGAATTCGTAAATCATGAGTCGAAATCCAAGCATTTTTTCAATATTATATCCAGCCGTTCAGCGTACAAAGATTTCCGCGAGGTAGGTGGTCAATGCCTATATGAAGAAGCTGAAAAATTATTTGAGGGTATAAAAAATATAGTATTAAGACTCGGGTATGAGCATGGAATCCTGATTCAAATTTGCCTTCAAAATTTACAGGCCGACGTAGATGACGAACATTTATATGAATTTAGAGAAAAACTAGCGGCGTTATTTTTAATGGGGCATTACAAATGGCTATTAATTGGAAATGCCGCGGTAAAGAAAATATTAAATCCAACAAATCAAAGAAACTCTGCGATCTACGGATCTGAAATCGTATTGACGCCGCTTGAGTTTAAGGAATTAGATGAAATCCTTCATCGCCGAAAAGAGCAATTAGCGCTTAACCAATATGCGCGTCTTCCCATAAATGCTGAAGTGACCAAATATTTATATTCTGCGTGCAATGGAAGCTTGAAAGATGTTCTTTTAATTTGCTCAAAACTAATGGGTTCTTTGCATGGTTATCAGATAAGCTCAGAAATAAACCTGGAGTCAGCAAGGCCGACTATTAAGAAAATCTTGCAAGAGCATCTACAAGAAAAAAATCTCACGGCTTTGTCTTTTGAAATCATGGAATTTTTAGCAAAAAACGGGCACACGGCTTCTAGTGTCATTGCTGAGCAATTGCAGAAAAAACGCCCCAATATTTCTAAAATTCTTAATCATCTGAATAAAGCAGGATTGATCCAAATGGAGGTGCGAGGACGAAACAGAATATATTATCCATTAACGGAGGTAAAACTTGCATTCGGAGAAACTTCGAGGATGGAATAGCATTGAGCGAGATATGCGAATGGCCGGGTATTCACAGATGGAAATAGACATGGCCCGACAATCTTTTTATCGAGGTATCATGCTATTAATGCGTATCTTCCGGGTTTCCCGGCGCACAGATAAACCTTCGGAATCTATGGAGGACGGGCGTGGAAATTTGATTGTATAAAATTGTATAAACTGATAAATTCTTCCCCGAAAGGGGAGGATGTGGTCAAAGGCCGATATAATCTAACAAAAGCTGCAAAGCGCATAGGCGTTCACCGTCTTACTCTTTATTATTGGATAAAAAAGGGATGGATTTCGCTCCACCGGGATCACCGTGGATACCCGATTTTTACTGAGGCGGATATCAAAAAGATTATCTCGTGGCATGAGAAACTGAGATAATAGAGAAACGAAAGGCACGACATGCGAGTCGCAATTTATACAAGAGTAAGTACCGAAGATCAAGCGCGCGAGGGCTTTTCTCTTGAAGTTCAAAAAGAGGTTCTTAAGGAGCTTGTTCAAAGAAATGGTTGGACCCTTGCCTGTGGTATTGCAAATCGTGATATTTATGAGGATGACGGTTTTACTGGCTCTAACACCGACCGTCCAGCATTCAAGATTTTGCGGTCCGATGCATTGCGCAAGTATTTTGACCTCATCCTTGTATACAAGTTGGACCGCCTCAACCGGAAATTAAGAGATCTGCTTAACTTTTTGGAAGAACTTGATCATCTCGGGATTAGTATCAAATCCGCAACAGAGCCTTTTGATACCACCACAAGTGCTGGAAAATTTCTCATTCAAATGCTTGGAAGTTCTGCCGAATTTGAAAGAAACCGGCTGATTGAGCGCGTGTTCCCGGGGATGGTGATGGGAGTCAAAAAAGGGCATTGGCAAGGCGCTCGGTACGCTCCGTATGGTTATAAGTATAATAAGGAAATAAAAAAATTAGAGGTAGTTCCAGACGAAGTCGGGGTTATCAAAAAAATATATGACATGTATCTCTCTGGTTCCTCGACCAGTCAAATAGCGGGGCTTTTTTATCATCAAGATATTCCTACTCGAAGTGGCGGTAAGTTCCATTCGAAATTGATCGCTGATATTCTGAAAAACAAGGTTTATCTTGGCATGCTTGTTTGGAATAAACATCATTATGATACCCGCGCAAAAACAAAGAGCGGAAAAGGTTATCGTTACATTAAGAATCCCGCATCTTCATTGATCGAAGTCAGCGGAGTGCATGAGCCTATTATCGATGAAAACAAATTTAACCGCGTGCAAGTTAAACTGAAAGCCAATAAAAAGGGAAGTGGAGTCCCAAAATTTAAAAATAATATTTATTATCTTTCAGGAGTGCTTTATTGCGCCGAATGTGGTCTGAAGTATCATGGCATAATGATAGTTTCAAATCATCGAACGGGAGGTAAAAAACCTTGGTACCGCTGTCTCTCTAAAGGGTATTCCTACATCACTTGTCACAATAGGCAAGTAAAGGCAGAGGATTTAGAAGGGCCGATATTTGAGATTTTAGATATTGTTGCTGAACAACTTCCTGTTAAGGAGGAGTTTGCAGATTTGCTTCATCAGGCTTCAAAAGAACCTTCTGAGCATTATTCAAATGAGTTTGAGCTTAAAAGACAATCTTTGGAGCTAAATCTTAAAAATCAAAGCGAGCTTTATGATTTATACAAAGAAGGGCGAATCAATATTGAAATCTATCGTCAGAAAGCAGATGAGCTGCGACAAGAAGAAACTGGCCTGAAAAAGGATATGAAAGCCTTGCAAATGACCATAATTGACGGCCAAAGGGGAATTGAAGACCGATTGAGAGTGCAGAATTTTTTGCAAGGGTTAGTGGAGCGGAATCATGAGTGGGGCGATGCGGATAAGAAAGAGTTCATGCGAATCATATTCAAAAAAGTAGTTATCAAAGACGGAGAAATAGTTTCCAAATCTTTAGAAATCCACGAACCGTGGAACTTCTTATATAAGAAAGGGTTACAATGTCAGACGACACAATTATGCCAAAAAAGGAAAATAGAAAGACAGTCATTAGTATCAAGACATTCGGCTGTCAAATGAACCTGTATGACACTGAAGTGGCCGAAGGTCTGCTTGAACATCGGGGCTTTGAGATCGTCAACGATGCGATGGATTCCGGACCTTATGCCGTGGATGTGAAAGTGAATGCCGATGTTTTTTTGATGAACACCTGTTCGGTGCGCGAGCATGCCGAAGAACGCGTCTTTGGCCGCATGGGCATGCTGGGCGTCGCCAAACGCACAAACCCGGATTTGATTGTGGGCATGATGGGCTGTATGGTCGAAGAACACCGCGAAAAACTCTTCAGACGGTTTCCGCAGCTTGATCTAATGGTCGGCACCCGAAACATTAAAGAACTTCCGGGACTGATCGAGGAAGTGCGTCAAAACCGCCGGCAGGTTGCGAAAATCAAACAGGACGGCATTTCGATTGAATACACCGATCAAATTTTGAGAAAAGGGAAGTATCACGCCTGGCTGCCGATTATGACCGGCTGCAATAAAGTCTGCACGTTCTGCATTGTGCCGATTACGCGCGGCAGTGAGGTGTCGATGCAAGCACGTGAGGTTTACCGCGAGGCCAGCCGGTTGGTGTCGGAGGGCGTGAAGTGGATTACACTGCTGGGGCAGAATGTGAATTCGTATGATGGTAACCCTCACCCCAACCCTCTCCCAGAGGGAGAGGGAGCGAATTCCCTCGCCCCGTTGGCGGGGAGAGGGCAGGGTGAGGGGCGGATTAATTTCCCTGAATTATTGGACATGCTTTGTGAAATCGAAGGGTTGGAGCGGATTTCATTTACAACCTCTCATCCTTCGGATGCGACGGAAGAGCTTTATCGGGTGATTGCGAAAAACCCCAAGATTTCACGCCGTTTCCATCTGCCGCTGCAGTCCGGTGCCGATTCTGTGCTTAAGCGCATGAAGCGTCTGCATACCTATGCGGAATTTCGTGAAAAAATCCGGCTTATGCGGGCCATGATTCCGGACATTTCCGTGACTAGCGATATTATTGCCGGATTCTCCGGAGAGACCGCTGAAGACCACCATAAAACCTGTGAGGCGCTGCAAGAGCTGCGTTTTGACAGCGCTTTTATTTATAAATACTCCGTGCGCCCCGGAACTCCAGCCTCAAAACTTCCTGATGACGTGCCGATAAACGTGAAAGAGCAAAGAAACGCCGAGCTTCTTGATATCCAGCGACAAATCACGACCGAGTCCGACCAGCGCCTTATCGGCAGAACGGTTGAGGTTTTTGTTGAAGATACCAATGCGCGAAATCCGCTCCAGCTTTACGGCCGCACTCAGGATGAGAAGAGGATTGTTTTTGAGGGTGAAACGGCCTTACTGGGGCGATTTCAAAAAATTCAAATAGGTCAATTAAAGCGTGAAACACTGCTGGGTTCGTTGATTTGAGCGCCCCTGCCTGTATGCGCCCCATCACTGCGGCTGAGATGCTCGAATTAGACCGCAAAGCCTCCGAATTTCACGGACTCTCTCCCCAGACCTTGATGGAAAACGCCGGTCTGGCTGTGGCGGAGTTTGTCGCCGGGCTCGTGCGGCCTTCGTCGCGTATTCCGATCTGCTGCGGCAAAGGCAATAATGGCGGGGACGGTCTTGCCGCAGCCCGTTTTTTGGCCCAGCATGGCTTCAGCCCCGAAGTTTTTCTTCCGGCAGATCCTCAAACACTCAAACCGGCGGCTGCCGCGAACTATAAACGCTTGGGCCCGCTCGGTGTGAAAGTACAGGCGTTGCGTCTGAATGGCGACTGGACGGCCTTTGACGAAAGTCTTTCCGCGTGCAGCTGGGTTGTGGATGCGATCCTCGGTATCGGAACGACGCGGCCGCTTGAGGAACCCTATCTTACGGTTGTAAATAAAATTAACCGCTCGGCAAAACGCATCGTTGCGGTGGATATTCCTTCCGGACTGAATGCGGACACGGGAGAGGTCTGCGGCGCCGCGGTGCGGGCAGATTACACATTAACGCTTGGGGTTTCCAAAAAAGGGCTTTATGCTGCGCGTGGCCCAATGCTGGCGGGCCAGATTGAAATTATGGATATTGGGCTGCCGCCGGCGCTTCTTCGCCCCTTTGCAATCTAACCCTTTGTCAGCCCATAAGATAGAATCCTTCTTGACAGTCCCGGGCCTTTTTGATAAATACCCCTCCTTAGCATGGATACGGATTAAAAGCCTAGAAAGGCGGGTTTGGTTTGAAATCCGCCCCTATAAAACGAACCGAAAGCCACTGCATGCTGCCGACTTTACAAATCCCTCAACGTAAACGCCTGCCGGATTGGCTGCGCCGCAAACTGCCGGATACTTCGGCGGTGCGGACGCATACGGCGCTGGCGGAAAATAAACTGAATACGGTCTGCGAATCCGCACTTTGCCCGAACCGTTCGGAATGCTATGCGCGGAAGACGGCGACGTTTATGATTTTAGGGGATGTCTGCACGCGGGCCTGCGGCTTTTGCGCTATCAAGACCGGACGCGGTTTGGCTGTGGAGCAGGATGAGCCCCAGCGGGTCGCGCGGGCGGCGCGCGAACTGGGTTTGAAGTATGTTGTGGTCACTTCCGTGGCCCGTGATGATTTAGCCGATGAAGGCGCGGAGCATTTTGCCCAGACCATCCGCGCGATCCGGCTGGAAATTCCGGATGCGCAGATCGAGGTCTTGACGCCCGATTTTCATGCGCGCCGTGAATTGATCGAAGTAGTCGTTAAAGCCCGGCCGGAAGTTTTTAATCATAACCTGGAAACGGTGGCGCGGCTGCAAAAACAGGTCCGGCCGCAAGCGCGCTATGAGCGTTCGCTTGAAGTCTTAAAACTTGTGAAAGAACTGGATGCTTCCATCTCCACAAAGAGCGGCCTCATGCTGGGGCTTGGGGAAGAAGAATCCGAGGTTCTGCAGGCGGCCCATGAGTTACGGCTTGCAGGCTGTGATATTCTGACATTAGGGCAGTATTTGCCGCCCAGTAAAGATCATTTGATGCTGGTGGATTACAAAACGCCGGAATATTTCGATCAGCTGGCGGGTAAGGCGAAAGCGATGGGATTTCGCGAAGTTTTCGCAGGACCGTATGTGCGCAGTTCGTACCATGCGGGCGAAGTTTTTCATAAAAGCGTAAAGTAAAAAAGTTCTTTTAAATACCACGATTTGTCATTGCGGCCCCGGCAATTTTTGAGGGAGCGAAGCAATCTCGTTTTTTGTTTGGAATGGCTTCGTCATCCGCTGAAAAGCGCAGCGGCGCCTCGCAATGACTCACAACACGACTGAAGGAGTTTGGTATGAAGGAAGTTCTGTTGGGAGAATTAGGCGGCGGAGTCGAAGAGGCCACGATCCAGCGCTGGTTTTTTGAGGAAGGCGATACGGTAAGCGAAGGTGAAGACCTTGTCGAACTGACCAGCGAAAACGGCCTTTTCACCGTTCAGGCCAATGCGGCGGGCACGCTTGCTGAGGTTTATTACGATGAAGGCGAAGCCGTGCAGAAGGGGGAAGTCCTCTGCATGATCGACGATGATGAAGACGCCGATAAAGACGGCGAGGATGAGTAAATCCCGCGATCCCATCGGTGTTTTTGATTCGGGGCTAGGCGGTCTGACCGTCGTGAAAGCCATCCGTGCGCTGCTTCCCGGCGAAGACATTCACTATTTTGGCGATCTCGCGCGCCTGCCTTACGGGACAAAGTCCCGTGAACAAATCATCCGGTTTTCCATTCAAAACACGGAGTTTCTCATGCGCCAGCGCATCAAGGCGCTGGTCGTGGCGTGTAATTCGTCGGCAAGCGCGGCCTATGCCGTGCTGCGCCGCCGCTTTTCGTTGCCGGTCGTCGATGTCATTACGCCGGCTGCCCGCGAAGCGCTGCTGGCTTCGCCCTCGGGCCGGATCGGACTGATTGCGACACGCGCCACGGTGGAAAGTGGAGCCTATGATAAAGCCCTGCGTGCATTAAATCCACGCTCCCGTATTTACAGCGCAGCCTGTCCCTTGTTTGTGCCGCTTGTGGAAGAGGGTATGGCGGCCGATCGCCTGACTCAACTCATGGCGGTACGCTATTTGGCGCCGCTCATGCGTAAAAAAATCGATACGCTGATTTTAGGCTGTACGCACTATCCGCTTTTGGCTAAGGTCCTCAAGCAGGTTTTACCGCGGGGTGTCCACCTGGTTGATTCGGCGCGGCCCACGGTGCAAGGCCTGGCGGAAATTCTAAGTCAGCACGGTTTAAAGAACGGCCGCGGCCGCAAGGGAAAATTGTCGATTTATGTCAGCGATAAACCCCGCAGTTTTACAGAAATCGGTGAGCGTTTTTTAGGTGAAAAGTTGTCCCATGTCGAGGTTGTACGGCGATGAATAAAAAAGCGGTGGTGTTATTGTCGGGCGGTCTGGATTCAACCACCGCGCTCTACGTGGCTCTGCGCGACGGATTTCAGGCGGCTGCCTTGACACTCGACTACGGTCAGCTGCATCAGCGCGAAATTAATTGCGCGCGGGTCAATGCCGAGGCCTTGGCCGTTCGGCATGAGGTGGTGCGTTTCGGCATGCCGTGGAAAGGCAGCGCCTTGCTGGATCCGCTCATTCCGGTCCCGGCAGGCCGTTCGCCGGAGGCCATGCAGTCGACGATTCCCGTAACATATGTTCCGGCCCGCAATACGATTTTTTTGGCCATGGCCGCTTCCTACGCCGAGACCCTGGACGCCGAAGCCCTTTTTATCGGAGCGAATGCCTTAGATTACAGCGGCTATCCCGATTGCCGTCCAGATTATTTTAATGCCATGCAGGCCGCACTTAATTTAGGCACGAAAGCTGGGGTTGAGGGACGTGCGCTGACGATCCATACGCCGCTGCTCCGATTGACCAAAGCCGAAATCGTCAAACTGGGGCAGTCGCTGGGCGTGCCTTTTGAGCGCACCTGGTCCTGTTACCGCGGTAGCGAAGAGCCTTGCCGTGTTTGCGACGCCTGCGTGCTGCGCGCCAAAGGGTTTGAGGAAGCAGGGCTGCAAGATCCCACCGGGAGTCTAAGCGCATGAAATACCCGCCTACGGCTGCGCAAGCCCGCGTCACAGAAATTTTTTCTTCACTGCAAGGTGAAGGGACGCACCTGGGTGAAAAGCACCTGTTTATCCGGTTTGAAGAATGCCACATTCACTGTGGTTACTGTGATGAATTGGATAAGGGCGGCCGGGTAATGACGCAGGACGAAGTCCTGGCCGAAGTTGATCGGCTTGAGACCATTGAGGGGCCGCACGGGTTTATCAGTTTTACAGGCGGAGAACCACTGCTGTATCTCGAATTTATTAAACCGCTTGCCGCTGCTTTACGGGAAAAAGGATTTCGCATTTATCTGGAGACTAACGGTATTTTGTGGCCTGCGCTCAAAGAAATGATCGCCGTGGTCGATCTTGTAGCGATGGACATGAAGCCGGCCAGCGTCACCGGAGAACCGAACTTCGATCGCGACCACCGCAAATTTCTAGAAATCGCCAAGTCCAAAGAGACATTCATCAAAATTATTGTTTGCAAAACGCTCGTCGAAAAAGAATATCTGGACGAGATTGAAATCGTCCGTGAGATTGCCCCGGAGACGCCGGTCGTGCTGGTGCCGCTGTCCGCTGAAATCGAAGGGCATGAAGATCCGGAACTGATGAGGCTGCTCCGGCATTTGCAGACCGCCGGGGCTCGCCGCATTCGCGATGTGCGTATTGTTCCGCGGTTTCACAAAATTTTAAAAATCAAATAGTCGTCAGTCGCCAGCTGTGAGATAAAATAAAAAAAGAAACAATTTTTTGATATCTTGTCGCGACGAACGACAAAAATCTTGTTTTTATTTACAGGTTTTTTTGACGACTCATGACTGACGACATCAATCAAGGAGGTTCCGCTTGCGCAGTGACGGCCGTTTAGCCCATCAAGTCCGTAAAGTCCGTATCCGTAAAAATTTTCAAAAAAATGCCGCAGGTTCCTGCCTGATTGAAATGGGCGATACGCATGTCGTCTGCTCCGCCTCGGTGGATGAAAAAGTCCCTCAATTTTTGCGCAACACCGGCAAAGGCTGGCTGACCGCCGAATACGGCATGCTGCCGGGGTCGTGCACGGGCCGCATTGAGCGCGAATCCTCCAAAGGCCGTCCCTCCGGACGCACTCAGGAAATTCAGCGTTTGATCGGGCGCAGCCTGCGCTCAGTCGTCGATTTGACGAAAATGGGCGAGCGTACCATCACACTCGACGCCGATGTCCTGCAAGGGGACGGTGGGACCCGCACAGCGTCCATCACGGGCTGTTTCATTGCGCTGGCCATGGCCGTTGAAAAACTGATCAAAAAAGGCGCGCTGACGGAATCGCCGATTATTGATTATGTGGCCGCCATCAGCGTGGGAATGTTTAAAGGGACGCCGCTATTGGACCTTTGCTATGAAGAAGACTCCAAGGCGGAGGTGGACATGAACGTGGTCATGACGGGTTCCGGTAAATTTGTGGAAGTGCAGGGCACTGCCGAAGGAGAGCCGTTTAGCGCTAAAGACCTCGATAAACTCGTGGGTCTCGCAGGCAAAGGCATTCAGCAACTCATTGTGCTTCAGAAAAAGGCTGTCAGGATTTAATGACACTGCCGCGTCTTCTGGTTGCTTCGACCAATCCGAAAAAACTCAAAGAACTGCAGGATCTTTTGGCAGGGCTGCCCTATACCGCTGAGGGACTTGCCGATTTTCCGGCAGTTCAGGAAGTGCCGGAAGACGGCGCGACGTTTGAAGAAAATGCCTCGGCCAAAGCTTTAGGGTATGCGCGGCAGACCGGCCTGCTGACACTGGCAGAAGATTCGGGGCTCTGCTGTGACGCATTAGACGGCGCACCCGGCGTTTATTCGGCGCGCTTTTCCGGATTAGACAAAGACGATCACGCGAACAATCTAAAAGTCCTGCGCCTGCTCGAAAAAATTCCGGACAATTGCCGCGGCGCCCATTTTAAATCCGCAGTCGCTTTAGCCAGTCCGGACAAAGTCTTGGGCGTTGTCAGCGGGGAAGTGCATGGCGTTATTAGCCGGGAAATCCGAGGAACTCAGGGCTTCGGCTATGATGTAATTTTTTATTACCCGCCGTTTGGCAAAACTTTTGGCGAGGTCCCGGCTGAAATGAAATACAAAGTTTCGCACCGGTTTAAAGCCTTGCAGAAAACCAAAGAATTACTCAAAACCAACGCGTGGGGTTGATCGGTATTTTCCGTAGTGGCAATTCATGAATTGCCACTACAAAAGGCTTGAGAGGGTCGTGGGAAAAGAAAAATGGTGGGCGGTACAGGAGTCGAACCTGTGACCCCTACCATGTCAAGGTAGTGCTCTAACCAACTGAGCTAACCGCCCTAAATTAAATGAGGCTACAAGTTACTGCGCGAAGCGACGTAACTTGTAGGGCCGAATTTATCCAGTTTGCGGTGAAACCGCAAATCTGGATTCATTAAAAAACGCTCGCGAAGACAGCGTAAGTTATAAGTGCGAATTTATCCAGTTCATAACGCAGTTCAGTGATGAATCTGGATTCGTAATCAATATTAAATAAAACGCCGACAAAGAAGCGCTATACTAAACACATCAACTACCTTTTTCAAGTACTGTAATTGACTTAACTTAGGAGGACCCATGAGCCGTGATCATAAAAAGAGAATTAAACGCGTTCGCCGCAAGGCCCGTTTCAAACGCAAAGCCCAGGCCGCTAAAAGCAAAAAGAAATCCTGAGCCCGCTTCAAAAACAAATAACGCATGATCCAAACCAGGAATCCGGCAGTGCCGGAGGATGGCGGTATTTTTTGCTGCCGCCGGCGGATTCCCACGCAATCAGCGCTGGGCAGGGACGTATCCCTGCGGCTGTTTTTTGCTATTGCCCCAGAAGGGGGCAAACCGTATAATACCCAGCTTTACAAGGTTAAATACGAGGTAAGTTGTCATCAATCAACAAGATACAGAAAAAAATACTGCGGCTGCAGCCGCGGAGGCGTTAGTCCGCCTCCGGCATTCGACAGCGCACATCCTGGCCCAGGCCGTCCAAAAGCTTTTTCCTGAAGTCAAACTCGCCATTGGTCCTGCCATCAAAGACGGGTTCTACTACGATTTTGACCGCGAAGAGCGATTTACCGAAGACGATTTAAAGCGCCTCGAAACTGAGATGCAAAAAATTGTCGAAGAGCGCCAAGCTTTTAAGCATTATCCTGTGGAAAAACAAGCGGCACGGGAGCGCTTTACACGGCTGGCCGAGCCGTACAAACTTGAAATTTTAGACGGCCTTGAAGAAGGGCAGATTACGTTTGTTGAAAACGGTCCGTTCATTGATCTTTGCCGCGGTAACCATATTGAAACCACGGGCGAGGTGAAAGCCTTCAAACTTTTGTCCATTGCCGGAGCGTATTGGCGCGGCAATGAAAACAACAAAATGCTGCAGCGGATTTACGGCACGGCTTTCTTTTCCAAGAAAGAGCAGGACGCCTATCTGAACCGGCTGGAAGAGGCCAAGAAACGCGACCACCGCAAGCTGGGCAAAGAACTCGATCTTTTCAGTTTTCACGACGAGTCGCCGGCCATGGTTTTCTTTCACCAAAAAGGTTTTTTTCTTTTTAACGGGCTGATCGAGTATCTGCGCGGCCAGCTGAAAACGCGGGGCTATCAGGAAGTTTCAGCGCCTACGATTCTTTCAGACGATCTTTGGAAAAAAAGCGGCCATTATGACAACTTTCATGATGCCATGTATTTCACCAAGGCCGAAAACCGTGAATACGCGGTAAAGCCGATGAATTGCCCGGGCCATGCGCTGATTTATAAATCAGCGCAGCGTTCATACCGCGATCTGCCGCTGCGCCTGGCCGAGTTCGGCAAAGTGCATCGTTATGAACGCTCCGGGGCCACGCACGGTTTGATGCGGGTGCGGGCTTTTACGCAGGATGACGCACACCACTTCTGCATGGAAGACCAGCTGCAGGCTGAGATCGGCGGGCTGATTGATTTCACGCATGAAGTCTACCGGACCTTTGGGTTTGAGCATTATGAAGTGGCGGTCTCGACCAAGCCCCCGAAAGCCATGGGCTCAGACGAAATTTGGGAAAAAGCCACGACCGCGTTGAAAGAGGCGCTGAAAGCGCGTTCCATTTCATTTACGGTCAACGAAGGCGAGGGTGCTTTTTACGGCCCGAAGATCGAGTTTGTCATTTATGACAGCATTGACCGCGCCTGGCAGTGCGGCACGATCCAGGTGGATTTTTCCATGCCTGAGCGTTTTGATCTGGAATATGTCGCGCCGGATTCTTCACGCAAGCGGCCGGTGATGATTCACCGGGCCATTTACGGCTCGCTAGAACGCTTTCTCGGAATTTTGATCGAACACTATGCCGGCGCATTTCCTTTGTGGCTGGCGCCGGTCCAAATCCGCGTTTTGACCATTGCGGAAAGTCACAATGCGGCAGCGCAGAAAATCATCGAGCGGTTTCAAAAAGAAGGTTTCAGGGTCGAAGAGGATTATCGTAACGAGAAAATCGGCTATAAGATCCGCGAAGCTGAAATGCAGAAAGTTCCCTATAGTTTTGTGTTAGGAGATAAAGAAGTCGAATCGGGCCAAATTGCAGTACGTAAGCGGGGCCGTCAAGATTTAGGCAGTAAAACCGTGGAAGAAATTTTGATGCTTTTAAAAAATGAATTAGCAGGTACCGGCGCTTAGCGCCACTGAAAGGAGTTTCATTGAGCACGATACAGGATTTGAAACGCATGATCCGGGCGAACGAAAGAATCCGGGTTCCTGAAGTCCGGTTGATTGATCAAAACGGCAAGCAGGTTGGGTTGATGGCCACCAAAGATGCGCTGCTTTTGGCCGAAAGCGCAGGCCTGGACCTTGTCGAGGTAGCATCGGAGGCACGTCCTCCGGTATGCCGAATCCTGGACTTCAGCAAATACCTGTATGATTTAGGCAAGAAAGAAAAAGAAGCCCGGAAAAAGCAAAAAGTGATCGCCGTCAAAGAAGTCAAGCTGTCTGCAAAAATTGGGGAGCACGACTATCAGACTAAATTACGCAACGCTGTCCGTTTTATTGAGCGCGGGGACCGGGTCAAACTGACCATGTTTTTCCGCGGCCGCGAAATTACGCATTTGGATATCGGAAAACGAATCATTCAGCGCTTCACGGAAGACCTTTCTGCAATCGCTGATGTGGAAAAGGACATGGGGCTCGAGGGCCGGATGATCCATGTCTATTTTATCGCCAAAGCCCTGGCTAAAAAAGCGCCCGAGGCCGCAGCGCCTCAGCCCGGCGCGAAAGAAGGAGAAAGCAATGCCAAAACTAAAAACACGTAAAGCCGTCAAGAAACGCATGCGCGTGACCAAAAAGAAAAAAATTCTGGCTTTTGCATCGCTGCGCCGTCACATGATGACAGACCGTTCATCGAAGAAAAAACGCCAGCGCCGCGGAGCGCAGCAGCCGGATGGTTTAATGCTCTACACCGTAAAGCGCAACCTGCCTTACGGCGGTTAACACACAACGTCATTTTGAAAGGAGTCTGTCATGCCAAGAAGCACCAATAATCCGGCCTCACGCAACCGCCGGAGAAAAGTTTTAAAGCGGGCGAAGGGGTTCTTCCAGGGCCGCCGCAAGCTGTTTCGTACGGCCCATGAAACCGTCATTCGTGCCATGGCGTTTGCTACGCGCGACCGAGCCCAGCGCAAGCGGCATTTCCGCAGTTTGTGGATTGTCCGTATGAATGCGGCCTGCCGCGAATTAGGAATCAGCTATTCGCGTTTGATTCCGGCGCTAAAGAAGGCCAAAATCCAGCTCGACCGTAAATCGCTGGCTGAAATGGCTGTACGCGATCCAGAAGGATTCAAGCAAGTCCTCAGCCTCACCAAGTAAACCCGCAGGGCGGGCCGGACCTCTCTCAAAGCGGTCCGGTCCCGCCCGTGTGCGGTTCACAAGGGCCATCCATGATTGACATCCAGCCTATCGAAGACCAAGCCCTGCGGGATTTGGCAGCCCTTTCCGGCGCTGAAGCGCTGGAAGCCTTCCGTATCCGCTACCTCGGCAAAAAAGGCGTGCTGGCCGAATGGATGGCTAAAATTCCGTCTCTGTCTCCGGAAGAACGCCGCGAGTTTGGCGCCGCGGTCAACCGCTGCAAAAAAAAAATCGAAGAACTTTTCGAAGAACGCAAAAAGTCTCTTGAGACCCAACCCGCAGCGCCAGAACATTTTGATGAGACACTGCCGTGCCCGGAACCGCTGAGCGGCCGTTTCCACCCCATCCGCGAAACCATCCACGAAATCACAGGCATTTTTTCACGTCTGGGCTTTTCGGTGGTCGACGGTCCTGAAATCGAAACTGAATTTTATAATTTCTCGGCTTTGAATATTCCCCTTGATCACGCCTCGCGGGATTCGTTCGATACCTTTTACACTGCACAAGGCCAGCTTTTGCGCAGCCAAACCTCCACGGTACAGGTGCGCCTCATGCAGAAACAAAAGCCGCCGCTGCGTATGATTGCGCCCGGGCGCGTTTACCGGCCGGACACGGTCGATGCCAGTCATTCATTTATGTTCCATCAAATCGAAGGGCTCATGGTCGATGACCGCACAACCTTCAGCGATCTCAAGGGCGTTCTGCATCTGGCCTTGCGCGAACTTTTCGGACCCGAGATTAAAATCCGTTTCCGCCCGCATTTTTTTCCGTTTACCGAACCCAGCGTGGAAGTCGACCTGCGCTGGGGCAGCCGCGGCTGGCTCGAAATTTTAGGTGCTGGGGTGGTCAATCCCAAGGTGTTTGAAGCGGCGGGCTATGATCCGTCCCAATGCCAGGGCTTTGCCTTTGGCATGGGTGTTGAGCGCATTGCCATGCTGCGCCACGGCATTCAGGACATCCGGCATTTTTACGAAAATGATATCCGTTTTTTAAAACAATTTTGATATTAACCCAGGGGTCACACTGTCTCGTCTCATTGCCAGGCGTGCGCTGTTTTTTAGCGTACGCCGAAGCAATCTCAAGAGCAAACGAGATTGCTTCGGCCTCAAATTGGCCGCTGCCTCGCAATGACGAGAATGACATAACTCCAGCAGAGTTATGCATGATTGTCTCCGCCACCGCGCGAAGGCGCGGCAGCGGCGGCTAAAGTTACAGTGATTGATGAAACCAGTTCAAGGTGAATCATTATGAAAATCAGTCTCAACTGGCTGCGTGAATTTATCAAAATCGCGCCGCCGTATGAAAAGCTGGCCGAAGATCTGACCATGGCCGGCCTGACCGTAGAACGCATCGAGGAAATCGCCGCTGAACCGCGCGATGTCGTCTTTGAAGTCGAAGTAACCACCAACCGTCCGGATTGGCTGTCGCATTGGGGCGTGGCGCGGGAAGCGGCGGCCGTGCGCAATCTTTCACTGAAAGCGCCTGAAATTTCTTCCAAGACCGGCGGCCGCCTGCCGCCCGGCTGGACGCTTGAACTCAAGGATGCCGAACGCTGTCCGTATTATTCCGGCGTTTTGATTGAAGGGATTCGGCCCGGTGCCGAAACACCGCTTTTTATTAAAAACCGCCTGACGGCCTGCGGCATCCGCCCAATCAGCTTGATTGTTGACATCACCAATTACGTTTTACTCGAGACCGGCCAGCCGCTGCATGCTTTTGATGCAGACACGCTGGAGGCTTCAACGCTGAAAATTCGCCGGGCCAAGTCGCAAGAGAAAATGGTACTGATCGACGGCCATGAAATTGCGCTGCATGCCGATGACTTAGTCATTGCCGATGCCCGGCAGCCGGTGGCACTGGCCGGAGTCATGGGGGGTAAAACCACCGAGGTCACGCCGCAAACCCGGAATATTTTTTTAGAAACCGCGTATTTTGCGCCTTCGACGGTCAGACAGAGTGCGCGGCGGCACCATTTAAAATCGGATTCTTCGTACCGCTTTGAACGGCGCGTGGATCCGCACGGCGTGGACTTTGCGCGCAGCCGGGCCTTGCGGCTGATTGAAGACTATGCGAAGCCCAAAACCGTCAGTGGCGTTTTGCGGGCCGGTCAAATTCCAGACGGGCCCAGACGCAGTATTAAACTCGCGCTTGAGAGCATCCCCAAAGTCCTGGGAATCACGCTGAAGACTTCGGAAGTCATTTCCATTCTGACCCGGCTGGGGTTGAGCGCTTCAGCGCCCTCGTCCAAATCCCTGCTTGTTAAAATTCCGTCTTTTCGCAGTGATCTTGCGGAACCTTGCGATCTCATCGAGGAAGTCGCGCGGCTGCATGGTTACGGCTCTATTCCGGAGACTTTGCCGGAGCGGGTGCCGTTGCCCGTGCGCGATGATCCGCAATTTCAACTGGAGCGTTTTCTGCGGCCGCGGTTGGCCGGCCTTGGTTTTTACGAAGCGGTGACGTTCAGTCTGATTGCGGCGCGCGGCCTGGATAACGCCGAATTAAAAACTGCTGTTGAGGTTGTCAATCCCCAGAACCAAGACTTGCGCTGGATGAGGCCGACCTTGCTGCCCAGTTTGTTGAATGTTCTGCGTAAAAACAGCGATATGGGGACGTCCCAGGTTTTTCTTTTCGAAATCGCGAACACCTACCGCCAGATGCCGAAAGGCAATGCGGCCAAGGAAGAACGTGTTTTGGCTTTGCTGATGAGCGGATCTCTGCGTCCGGCGGGCTGGCTGGAAGCCGGACGGTCTGCCGGTTTTCATGACTTGAAGGGGGTGTTGAAAGCCTTGATAGACAATCTGGGCATTGCTGGCAGCCGTTTTGTGCCGGCGGAGACCGCGGCACTCAAAGCCGGCATGAGTGAAACGCTGCTGATCGGGAAAAAGGCAGCGGGAAGCTTTGGACAGGTGAGGGAGCCGTTGTCGCGCGAGTGGGGCCTGGAAAGTCCTGTTTTTTTCGCTGAATTTAAATTGGAAGTTTTACTCGAACACTGGAAGCCCATTAAGCCCTTGACGGACTTGCCGCGGTTTCCCGCGGTCGTGCGCGATATGTCGCTGGTGGTTCCCGAAGCGGTTAAAGCGGGTGCTCTCAATGAACTGATTGCCGAACTTGGCAAAGGCTGGGTTCGGGATGTACGCGTCTTCGATGTTTTTCGCGGCGGCCGCATTGCCAACGGTTATAAAAATCTCGGCCTCAGCGTGACTTATCAATCCGTAGAGCGGACTTTGGTGGCGGACGAAGTTCAGAATTTGCACAGTCAGATTGCGGCGCATCTCGCGCAAAAATATCACGCTACTTTTCAGTAGCCGAGGTCTCCATGCCAAAATCCAGCCGCAAAGCGGCTCCCGCGGATCTTTTCAAGCCGCCAGCCGAACCTGACGAATTGGCCGGAGCGGAACTCACGGCCGATCCGCTGCAAGAACCGCTGGCATCCCGTATGCGTCCGCAGACTTTGGACGAAGTCATCGGCCAGGAGCACATCCTGGCGCCCGGCAAACTACTTTGGCGCACGATTCAAGCCGACCGTTTTAGTTCGCTTATTTTTTATGGCCCGCCGGGTTCCGGTAAAACATCGCTTGCGGCGGTCATCTCACGTGCGGTCAAATCGCATTTCCTAGAAGTGAATGCGGTCAGTTCCAATGTCACGGAACTCCGCCGGCTGATGGAAGAAGCGCGTCAGCGCCGCCGCGGCGGCCAGCGCGTGCTGATTTTTATCGATGAAATTCACCGCTTTAACCGTGCCCAGCAAGACGTGCTGATGCCTGACCTTGAACAGGGCACGTTTGTTTTGATCGGCGCCACGACGCACAACCCTTCCTTTGCCCTCAACGGTCCGCTGCTTTCGCGCGCTATGATTTTCGAATTGCGCCCGCTGGACAATGCCGCGCTGGTGCGGCTCATGGAACGCGCGCTGCAAGATGCTGAAAGGGGCCTTGGCCAATTTAAAATCAAAGCGGAGCGGCAAGCCTTGCTTCATATCGCCAAAAGTGCGGGCGGTGATGCGCGGCGCGCGTTGAGTTCGCTTGAACTGGGGGCGCGCACAACCGAGCCCGCCGCCGATGGGTTCATTCATTTGACGGAAGCGGTGGCTGAAGAGTCCTGTCAGAAAAAAATCGTCTACCATGACCGTGAAGGCGACTACCACTATGACCTGGCCAGCGCCTTTATCAAAAGCCTGCGCGGTTCCGATGTGGATGCCGCGCTTTATTGGCTGGCCAAAATGCTGGAAGGCGGGGAAGAGCCGCGTTTTATTCTGCGCCGCATGCTGATTCTCGCCAGCGAAGATATCGGCAATGCCGATCCGCAGGCTTTGATCTTTACCGCCTCGGCGCTGCAGGCCTGTGAAATGGTCGGCCTGCCGGAGGCCCGGATTATTCTGGGGCATGCCGTGACTTACCTGGCCCTGGCCCCCAAAAGCAATGCCAGTTATAGGGCGCTGAATGCGGCCCTGGAGGACATTAAAACCGAGACGCTTGAAGAGGTGCCCAATGCATTGCGAGACAAGCATTATGCCGGCGCTGAGCGCTTGGGACATGGCGAAGGCTATAAATACACCCATAATTACGAGGGGAAGGCCGCCATGCAGGACTTCCGTAAATCGGCCAAGCGCTATTATCAGCCGACCGCGCGAGGCTTTGAGAAGGTCTTGCAGGAGCGGCTTAAGTACTGGCTTGAACTTAAAAAGAGCGCTAAAGATAGTTAAAATTAGTTAAATTTAGTTATTTATATAAAAAAGTCTACTTATGCCCTGTAACAGGTCTAAATAGGCTTTTTTTTTATGAAAAATTAGACAAATCTAAAACCGCCGTGTATCTTTCCAATAGAGGTTAAACAACTCACAAAAGGAGTCAGCCGTGGAAGACCGCATCAAATCAAAACGCGTGGGAAAGGTGAATATCTGCGAAATTTTCGGCAATTTCCGCGATGCCTTTGCCCGGCGCGGCAAAGTCGCCATAACCCAGCTGGCCCAGCAGCAGACCGCAGATCTTCTTTTAAACGTCACGGGGCTGACCGATATTGATGAGTTTGGTACGGCGATTTTGATGGAAACCGCCCCAGCCTTCCGTCGCAGCGCGCTTTTAGCGGAACCGTCGCGGCTTTCCGGTAAACTTGATTTCATCCGGCTGGGGCGAAAATTCCAGGTCATGACCCATCCGGCCGAAGCGGCCACGAGTTTCAGCAATGAATTCGCCGAACTTCCCGCGGGCTTTGTCGATGGGGAAGAACGCCGTGGTTTTGTCCGGCTGAAAACCGCCCTGCCGGCGCAATTTAAACCGCATGATAAAAGTGTTCCGGGACCGGCTTATTTTGCCGTGATTACCAATTTAAGCGAAAACGGACTTTATGCCGAATTTATTGAATCGGAAGCTGAAACGCTGGCGGTAAAGAATCTGGATCCGATGGAATTAAAATTGCTCGATATCAAAATTGTTTTGCCGAAACTAGTTGCGATTGATGCCCGCGCCAAAGTGATTCATGTGAAAAAAGGCGAGGGTGGTATTGGAATGGAGTTTTACCATTTTGCCGGAGGGGACCGGCAGAAGCTCGCCGGCTGGCTCGCCCAGTCGTTTGCAGCAAGCTCCCCAATTCAAGGAGGAGTTTCCAATGAAAAAGTTTAAAATGAGTACGCGTGAGATCGGCACCGTCCAGGTCTTTGATCTAGAAGGGGTCCCCACGCTTGAAGAAATGGACGATGTGTCATGGCGCATTCAACGCAATATCCGGCGCCACCGCCTGCAGCGGGTAATTTTGAACCTGCAAGGCGTCCCCACGCTCGATCAACTGGGCTTGCGAAAACTCATGGCGGCGTTTATCCGTCCCCAGCGGAGTTTGATTTTTGGGGCCACGGGCAGCGTCATTCGGTCGCTGGAAGAGTCCTATGTGCCAAAGAACGTGCGCATTTGCGCTTCGGAAAAGGAAGTCGCCGAAGATTTTGGGCCGTTCCTGCTGGAAAAGGACGATGAAAAAAATATCCGGACGGAGTTTGACATTGCGCCGCAGGAAACGATCGGGTACCAGGTAGAACGCCGCCGCAGTAAACGTATGCACGTGGCGATTCCCCTGGAACTGCAGATTTTGGCCGGAACGGAGAGGGTCGCTGCGACCGCCATTGCCACCAATATTGGCGAAGGCGGGGTTTTTGCCGAATACCTGGATCTGCGCAAGGCTGAAATGATCGACCAAATCCATGGGCTTGAAGGCCTTGCGGTCGACATTGTGATCTTTCCAAGCCTGAACTTTGCCCAGGAATATCGCCTTAAAGGCCGGGTTGTCCGTAAGGAATTACGCAAAAAACAGCTTGGATTGGCCGTGCGCTTTAACGAAACAGCCCCTTCGCTGAATTAGGCTAAAGCCTAGCGCATACGCAGGTTTCCTTAGCCTGCGAAGCGCAGTGCTTGAGGCAAAAAAACTCAAGCCTAGCCTTTGGTTTCGAAGCCCGGTTCTCAGCCGCTCTACGCCTGTAAATTTCCCGCCTTTTCGTCTGTTTTTTACCCGATTTCTGATTGACAAATAACCCCTGTCAGTGCTAGATTAAATCACTTGGAGACGCAAGTCTCTCTCACCTTAGAGGTTTCTGGTCCAAAAATCCCCACTCGACCAGAAACCTCTTTTTTTTATTCTGAAGGGAACGCCGCAGAACATGAAGAATAAATTCGCCGGGTTTTTGATCCGGGTTTCAATCAGCCTGGCCTTTATTGGCGGCATCAGCTACTTGATGCGCGACAAACTTGGCGATGCGGCCGTGACGTTGCGGCATGGGGTTTCCTGGCAATGGTTTTATGCCGGTATCGGGATTTATTTTCTTGCCCAGTTTTTTTTGTCGCTCCGCTTTTATTACCTGCTCAAAGTCCAAAATGTTCCGGTGCGTTTTTGGGATGTTTGGCAGCTTAATTTCACGGGGCTTTTTTTTAATCTTTTTTTGCCCTCGGCGGTGGGGGGCGACGTTGCCAAGGCTTATTACATTGCCCAGCGCAGCGGCAGTACCGTAAAAGCCACAACGTGCGTCGTGCAAGACCGCCTTGTGGGATTTGTGGCGATGCTGGCTTTGGCAGTTACGGCTGTTTTGTTTTCGAGCGGCATGGTACCTGCCCAGGGCGTTATTCCGCTGCTTGTGGCCGGGATTTTTTTCACCGGTCTCATGATTTTCTTTTTTGCTCACAAGCCATTCGCCCGTATTTTCCGCGGACTGCTTAATCTCGTGCCGTTTCCAAAAGTCCGCAAACTCCTGGCGGACCTTTATCATGCCATTCACGGCTACCGCCATCATAAAAAAATCCTGCTGGCCGGCCTGGGGCTCTCATGGATTTCTCAGAGTATTTTTATCCTGCTGCATTACCTGATGGCCTTGGCCCTTGGCGTTTCGTCCCCTTTGGAGTATTATTTTCTGGTCGTGCCGATCAGCTGTTTTATCAGCATGGCCCCCTCGCTGGGCGGGGTGGGCGTGCGCGAGGCCGGGATTTTGTTCTTCTTAAACCGGATCATGCCGGCCGAAAAGGCCCTCGCGTTATCGCTGCTGGTTTCCGCGATCATTTACGGATTTAGTCTGGCGGGCGGGTTGGTCTTCGCCGTGCGGGGCGGCCTCAAAAAAGACGGTGTTCTTGAAAAAAATGAAGGGGCGTGCACATCATGATTTCCCAAGAACTTCTTAAAATTCTAGCTTGCCCGGCCTGTAAGGCCGCGCTGAAGGAAGAGAGCGAGACGTTAGTGTGTGCCCAGCCCAAATGCGGGCTGATTTTTCCGGTCCGCCAGGGCATTCCTGTGCTTTTGATCGAAGAAGCGTTGTCTCCGCAACGCAAACCGGCAGCCTAAGGATAAAATCATGAAAAAAATCCTGGTGCTTCACGGACCTAATTTGAATTTGCTTGGCAGCCGTGAGCAGGCGGTTTATGGCAAAGCCACGCTCGAGGACATCAATCTCGGCCTGAAAGCGGCCGCCAAGAAACTCAAAGTCCGGCTTCAGATTGAACAATCGAACCATGAAGGCGAAATTGTGGACTTGATCGGCAAGGCCCGCAAAGGCTTTGACGGCATTTTGATCAATCCGGCCGCTTATACGCATACCAGCATTGCCATTCGGGATGCGCTTTTGGCCGTCGATCTTCCGGCTGTTGAAGTCCATCTTTCAAACATCTATAAACGGGAAGATTTTCGCCATAAGTCCCTCAGCGCTGCGGCCTGTTCCGGGCAGGTAGCGGGCTTTGGCGTGGAGAGTTATCTTTTAGGGCTGACAGGCCTGGCCGGTATTCTCAAATCGAAAAAGCCGGCGGCTTGACATTCCCCGGGCTTTTGGGTTTAATACCCAGATTCCTTACGCATCCTAACCATCGGAGTTATCAAGAGATATTATGAATACCAAAGAGATCAAGGAAGTCCTTCAGCTTATGAAGGATTTTGATGTCAGCGAGTTTGAACTGGAAAAAGAAGGGCTGAAAGTCCGGTTGAAAAAAGCCTCTTTAGGCAACTATAGCGTGGAATCCTATGCCGCCCCGGCCGCGGGGCATATGCCCACCGCGCCTGCCGCCGCTGCGCCGGCTCCGATTCCGGCGGATGATGTCGAGTTTGTGAAATCGCCCATGGTAGGGACTTTTTACACGGCCCCGTCGCCCGACCAGCCCGCCTATGTGATCGCGGGTAAAAAAGTCAAAGAGGGTGACGTCTTGTGCATTATCGAAGCGATGAAACTGATGAACGAAATCAAGGCCGAAATTAGCGGGACTGTGACTGAGGTTCTGGTGGTGAATGGCCGGCCTGTCGAGTTTGACCAGCCCCTATTTAAAATCCGGAAAGGCTAATTCCGGTTTTGCTCCCTCCTTGTTTTACCCTTTTTGTTGGGACTGCAAGGGGAGAAGTGTAGCGCGAGGTTTTCATGTTTAATCGTATTTTGATTGCAAATCGCGGCGAAGTGGCCGTGCGCATCATCCGGGCCTGTCGCGATCTTGGCATTCATTCCGTAGCCGTTTTTTCGAAAGCCGATAAAGATTCCCTGCATGTGCGTCTGGCCGATGATGCCATTTGCATCGGGGAGTCGCCGGCGTCTGAAAGTTATCTGAACATTCCCGCCATTATTTCCGCAGCCGAAGTGGCCGACGTAGAAGCGATTCATCCTGGCTATGGGTTTTTGGCCGAGAATGCGCATTTTGCCGAAATTTGCGAGTCTTGCCAGATTAAATTTATTGGCCCGACGCCCGAAAGTATCCGGCTGGCCGGCGATAAAGCCAATGCCCGCGAGGAAATGATGAAGGTCAATGTGCCCATCATTCCCGGCAGTAAACACATCATCAAGAATCAAGAAGAGGCCTTAAAAACGGCGAAACGCCTGGGATACCCCGTGATTTGTAAGGCCGTTGCGGGCGGCGGGGGTAAGGGCATCAAGTACGCGCATAACGACGGCAAACTGATCAGCGCGTTTCTGACGGCTCAAGCGGAGGCCGAAGCGGCTTTTGGTAACCGCAACGTCTACATTGAAAAAGCCATTAAAGAACCGCGGCATATCGAAGTGCAGATTCTTGCAGACAACCGCGGTAATATGGTCCATCTTGGGGAACGTGACTGTTCGGTCCAGCGCAATCATCAAAAACTCATCGAAGAATCACCGGCACCCAACCTTGACCGGCGCCTGCGCCAGAAAATCGGGGAAGCTGCTGTGCGCGCTGCGAAAGCGTTTAAGTATCAGAGCGCAGGCACGATTGAGTTCTTGGTGGATGAGGAAGAAAATTTTTATTTCATGGAAATGAATACCCGCCTGCAGGTCGAACATCCGGTGACGGAACTTGTCACCGGCATTGATATTGTCAAAGAAATGATCCTGGTTGCCGCCGGGGAAAAGCTTTCGATAACCCAGGATAAAGTCCAATTTAAGGGGCATGCCATCGAATGCCGTATTAACGCCGAAGACCCGGATCACGGCTTTATGCCTTCCCCGGGCCGCATTGATACCTGGATTATCCCCGGGGGACCGCATATTAGGATCGACAGCCATGGCTATGCAGGGTACAATATCCCACCCTATTACGATTCCATGATCGCCAAGTTTATTGCCCATGGCAAAGACCGCCATGAGGCGATATCTATTATGCTTAGAGCGCTTAAGGAAACGACAATTGGGCCGATTAAAACAACAGTATCCTTGCATGAAAAAATCCTTAACAGGCCTCGCTTCCGGCAGGGCGGAGTGAGTACAAAATTCATTGATACCTATCTTTTACCCAGCAAAATTGAAAAACCCGAACCCGCAAAGGCAGGCGCATGAAAATTATTAATGCGTTTGCCCACATCGTTGCCACCTTTGCTTTTCTGACCCTGGGAAGCCTCTTGGTTCTTGTCGCAATCCACTTGCTTTCGATGGAAGAAGCCATGGTGCGCATCCAAGAACTCTACACGAACCCCGTGCAGTCCTTTAAAACTGGCTTTCTGGGCTTTTTATTCATCGGGATCGGCCTAGTTTTTGCAAAAACCCTGGTCAAGTCAGGTCAGCAGTCGGATGCTGTGATTGTACCAAGCGAGATGGGGCCGATCGTGGTTTCTGCGCTGGCCCTTGACGATATCGCAAAAAAAATCATCAAGAAGTTTCATTTGGTCAAGGAGTGCAAAGTCAAGACGTTCATTCATGGCAAGAAAGTGGAAATGAAGCTGCGTTTTCATCTTTGGTCGGGCTCTCACGTCCCTGAACTTCTCACGGAAATTCAGGAACAGATCCGTCTGCGTGTGCGCAAAATGATCGGCAATGAGACCCACCTTGACATCCACTGCGACGTCCAGCGCATCGAAGACCATGAACTGGAGTTGTCCGAGCCTGCAGACTACGCCAAAAGCGCTGTTTCCCTATAAACGCTATCGATACCATCCCGATCATTACGACCCGGAACTTATTTTTTTAAGGAGGATTTTAAATGGAACGCATTGGAATTTTGACAGGTGGCGGGGATTGTCCGGGGCTCAATGCCGTCATTCGCGCGATTGTACGCTGCGGCACGGCTGAAAATTGGCAAGTCATTGGTTTTCGTAACGGCTGGAAGGGCATGCTGGACGATGATTTTATCGTCTTGGATAATCAGGCTGTCTCCGGTATTCTGCCTAAGGGCGGCACAATCCTCGGGACTTCCCGCACGAACCCCTGTAAAGACCAGCAGAACCTCGACAAAGTCCGCAGCACATTCAATAAGCATGCATTGGGAGGATTGATTGCGATTGGCGGCGAAGATACGCTGGGTGCCGCGTCCAAACTTTTTGACGAAGGTCTAAAAGTGGTTGGCGTTCCCAAGACCATCGATAACGATCTCAATGCCACGGATTACACTTTTGGTTATGATACAGCCCTCAACATTGCGACGGAATGCATCGACCGTCTGCATTCCACGGCCGAATCGCATAATCGCGTCATGGTGGTTGAAATTATGGGCCGCCATGCGGGCTGGATTGCGCTCGAAGCCGGCATTGCAGGCGGCGCCGATATCATTTTGATCCCGGAAGTGCCGATTAAGATCGATGAAGTCTGTGATCTGATCCGTCTCCGCCATAAACGCGGCCGCACGTTCAGCATCGTTGCGATTGCGGAAGGCGCCAAACTGGCGGACAGTGACGTGACCGTGGACGCCAAGAAAGATCAGTTCGGCCACGTGCGCCTGGGCGGAGTCGGCCAGCAAGTCGGTGAAATCATTGAAAAGAAAACTGGTTTTGAAACGCGGGTGACCGTTTTGGGGCACATTCAGCGCGGCGGAACTCCGACTGCGTTTGACCGCGTTCTCGGTACGCGATTCGGCGTCAAGGCGGTGGATCTGGTAAAACGCGGCAAATTCGGTTTTATGGCCAGCTTGCAAGGACGTGATGTTTCCGAGGTTCCGCTGAAAGCCGCTGTCGGTGAACTCAAACTCGTGCCTGCCGAATACTACGAATTAGCCAAGAAGTTTTTTGGTTAAACCGCAATGAAAGACGAACTCGAAAGCATCGTTAAAAAACACTGCGACGCGGTCGAGCGTTCGTTTGTGGACGCACAGCTTGAAATACTGGCACAGATTGCCCGTGAATTTGCGCGCTGCCTTAAAGCCGGTGGCAAAATCCTCTTCTGCGGCAACGGTGGAAGCGCCGCCGACAGCCAGCATATTGCGGCTGAGTTTGTGGGCCGCTTTAAACTCAACCGTCCGGCCCTGGCTTCCCTTGCTCTGACGACCGACACTTCCATTTTGACCGCGGTGGCCAATGATTTCGGCTACGACCAGGTTTTTTCACGCCAGGTTGAAGCCCTGGGCTGTCCCGGCGACGTTCTCGTCGGCCTTTCGACCAGCGGCATGTCGCCGAGCGTGCTCATGGCCGTCAGCAAAGCCAAGGCGCAGGAAATGACGACCATCGGCTTCTGCGGCATCAAAGGCGGCGACCTGGCCCAACATGCGGACATCAGCTTCATCGCCCAGCACGAAGAAACCGCGCACATCCAAGAAGTCCACATGATCGCCCTGCATGCGGTCTCCGAAGCCGTTGAAAAACTCTTCTTTGGCTAAATCCAAAGTTCTCTCGCAGCAAAAAGCTGCCGCCGCAGCCCGCCGCCTGAAGCGGCAGGGCCGCAAAATCGTTTTCACCAACGGCACGTTTGACATCCTGCACCTGGGCCACGTCCAATATCTGCAAAAAGCCCGCGCCTGCGGCGATGCCTTGATTGTGGGCGTTAACACGGACGAATCGGTCAAGAGTTATAAAGACCCGGGCCGGCCCGTCAATCCCGAAAAAGACCGGGCGCTGGTGCTTTCGGCCTTGGCCTGCGTGGATTATGTCGTGCTCTTTAACGAGCCCACGCCGCTTAACCTGATCAAAAAAATCAGACCCAATGTGCTGGCGAAAGGCGCGGACTGGAAGAAATCTCAAATCGCAGGCGCCCAAGAAGTCGAATCATGGGGCGGTAAAGTGCGGCTGATTTCGCTTGTGAGCGGGCGTTCGACCACGAATGTGATTGAAAAAATCCTGCGCCTTGGCAAGTCATGACGGCCGCTGAAAAAATTCTCTACCGGATCATGGATGCCAATTACAACCGCGCCAAAGAAGCCCTGCGCGTGGCCGAAGACATCCGGCGCTTTTCGCGGCTTAAAAAAAATCAGGCCAAAGCCTGGAAAACGGCGCGGCATCAATTGACCCGCATTCTTCTGGGCCTGCCGCGCGGCTATCAAGACCTGGTGACTTGCCGTGATGTGCCGCGCGATCCGGGCCGTACCGGCACGATCCGCGACAAAAAGGGCAAGCTGAAACTTCACGACCTTTTATTTGCCAACATCCAGCGCGCTCAGGAAGCCCTGCGTGTTCTGGAAGAATGTTCTAAAATCGTCAACCCCAAATCTGCGGCCGCTTTTGCGCGGCTGCGCTTTCACATCTATGATCTCGAAAAAAGAACAGCTGCAGCAATTTAAACTCTATGCCGTGACCGATGTCAAAGGCACGGGGCAGGATCTGCTCGCCAGAGCTGAAGCCGCTTACCGCGGCGGGGCGGACATTGTTCAATTGCGCGCAAAATCCATGGCCGATGCCGAGTTTTTGGCCATGGCCCAAAAACTGAGCGCGATGGCTGCGGCGCAGCGCAAACTTTTCTTCGTCAACGACCGTGTGGAAATCGCCCTGCGCGCAGGCGCGGACGGCGTGCATTTGGGCCAGGAAGACATGCCCGTGGCTGAGGCGCGTAAACTGGCGGCCGGACGGCCTGATTTTTTGATTGGAAAATCCACGCATAGCCTGCCTCAAGCCTTGGCCGCGCAGGTGGAAGGGGCGGATTACATCGGTGTCGGCCCGGTTTTTTCAACGCCCACCAAGCCCGGGCGTGAGCCTGTGGGATTGACACTGGTCCGCGATGTGAGCCGCTCGGCGCTCGTGATTCCGTTTGTGGCCATTGGCGGCATTGATTTGACCAACTTACAACAAGTGCTGGATGCAGGCTCTGTCCGAGTGGCCTGCGTCCGGGCTATTTTTGACCAGGAGGATGTTTTCCATGCAACCAGCGAACTTCGCAAGCAGCTCGAAAAATTTAGCCATGCTGCAGCCTGAAAATTCACAGCCCCTGGCCGTGATCGGCACCGTGGCCATCGACGCCGTTGAAACGCCTTTTGGCAAAAAAGACAAAGTCTTTGGTGGTTCGGCCGCGTATTTTTCGTACGCCGCCAGTTTTTTTACACCGGTTTCACTAGTGGCGGTGGTCGGCAGTGATTTTCCGGATGAATACAAAGGTGTTTTGCAAGAACATCCGATTGATCTCAGCCATTTGGAAGTGCGCGCGGGTAAGACCTTTTCCTGGCAGGGCAGCTACGAAAGCGACATGAATTCCGCCAAAACCCTGCGTACAGACCTCAACGTGCTTCTGGAATTTAATCCGCAGCTGCGCTTTGCCAAGGCCCCGGAATTTCTTTTTCTGGCCAATGTGGATCCCGTGCTTCAAATGCAGGTGATTGATCAGCTGGAACGGCCCAAATTGAAATTTGTAGCCTGCGACACCATGAATTTCTGGATCGGCAGTAAACGCCCGGACTTGCTGAAAGTTTTGGCGAAAATCGACTGCCTGGTTTTGAATGACGGCGAAGCCCGCGAACTGACGGGCGATTTCAATCTCATCCGCGCGGCGCGTAAAATCCAGGAGTTTGGGCCGGGCACGGTTGTGATTAAAAAAGGGGAGCACGGCGTGCTGCTTTTCAGTGGCAGCCGTTTTTTTGCTTTGCCGGCTTATCCGCTGGAATCTGTTTTTGATCCTACGGGCGCGGGCGATACCTTTGCCGGCGGCATGGTCGGCTATTTGGCCAAAACCGGTGATTTAAGTTTTGAAAATCTCAAGCGTGCGGTTTCTTACGGCACAATGACAGCTTCGTTTACGGTCGAAGATTTCGGCCTTGAAGCTCTGCGCCGCATCCAACTGCCGGATATTGAAAGCCGTCTGACCGAGTTCAAAAAAATCTGCTCGTTCTAAAAAACGCTTTGTTGTAAACTAAATCTCCTTCCGGCGTTTCCAGCGGGATTAGCATAGTGGTAATGTCCTAGCTTCCCAAGCTAGTCAGGCGGGTTCGATTCCCGCATCCCGCTCCAATTTTTATGAAATTGGATGCTGCGCCATGACGGGCCAAGGAAGCCCGTCTATGGCGTTCGATGCGGGAATCGAATCCGCATCCCGCTCCATAAATCAAAAATTGAGCCGATACTTACACCCATGCGGCGTCCTAAAAAAATTACTGTCAATGACAAAATGCAGAAGAA
>JAHFHF010000012.1:0-18825 GCA_023247055.1 Candidatus Omnitrophota bacterium | reverse complement strand
CGCTATGTTTGCATTGAAGCGCCGGGCAAAAATTTTTACCCATGGTTCAAACCGGAACGGACACCCAAGCAAATGCTGCGCATGGGGATTTTTGGCGGCAAGTACATGACGGACTGCCGGAAAGAATTCCCCAAGGATTGGTTTGCGTGCGCAAAGCTTTGTTCCGAGCGGCATAATCCGCGTCTGAACTATTTTGGGGTCAACGCCAGCCAGCCGCTGAATGCATGGCGTGAAAAGGGTTGGATTTTCCGGGAAGACCCGCGCGGGTGGTTTCAATGGTATTGCCGCTATTACATGGGCCGGAGAATTCCGCTTGAAGATGCGCGCCAAATCAAACGCTGGTTTGCAATCCGCCGCCACATCGGCCAAATCAAAAAAAACTGCGCACCGGGTGACATGAACTGCCGCCGCAGGCAGCGCCAGGCCCTTTTGCACTGGGCTTATGATAGCCGCCGCCTCTAAAAGTGTAACTTCTTGACACAATCGCTATTTATCCGCATACTAAACGCCTAACTAGCCACCAAGAGGATTTCTGCCATGGATGCCTTCAAATTTGACGATAAAGGCCTATTAACTGCAGTCATTCAGGATGAGGCCACCGGTGAGGTGCTGATGGTCGCTTATATGGACAAGACCGCCCTGGAGCGTACGCTCAAGGAGAAGAAAACCGTCTTTTTTTCACGCTCCCGCCAGAAATATTGGGTCAAGGGGGAGTCTTCCGGCCATGTTCAGGTCGTGAAATCCGCCGCTACTGACTGCGACAAGGATGCCGTGGTTATCAAAGTCACTCAGACCGGCGGGGCCTGCCACTTGGGTTACCGCACCTGCTTCGTGCATGAACTGGATGAAAACGGCAAGATCGTGCGCGTGACGCAAGACAAAGTTTTTGACCCGGACCAGGTCTATAAGTCATGACCGGAATTTCTCTCGCGCAGTTCCGCGCCCTGTCGCGGCGCGGCAGCCGCGTGGCGGTGACGCGCACTATTCCCTGTGATCTTGAAACTCCGGTTTCTTGTTTTCTCAAACTGACGGGCAAGGGTTCGGACGGTTTTCTGCTGGAATCGGCGGAGCAGGAAGAAAAAATCGGGCGTTATTCGTTCATCGGCTGTGCGCCGTCCGAACGCCTGACGGCACGCGGCGCTGTGATTGAGCATGTGGCCGGCCGCCGGAAAAAAAACCTGCCGCGCGGAACCCTCCTTTGCGATGTGCTGGAAAAAACACTCAACGCCTGCAAACTTGCGAACCCCGAAGCACTGCCTGATTTTTGCGGTGGATGGGTGGGCTATTTTGGCTATGAGAACGTCGCATCTTTTGAATCGATCAAGCTGGTCAAAAAGCCTGGGCCGGGACTGCCGGACGGCCTATTTTTTTTGGTCAATGAATTTGTGGTCTTTGATCATTTTCGCAAGACTCTGACACTGGCCGCGATTGTGCCTGCGGCCAGCGGAACGGCTGCGGCGCGCGCGTATCGGTCTGCGCTGCGGATCCTGGATGGCTTTGAGCGTCTTTTGCAGAAACCGCTTAAACGCAAGAAAGTGTCTGCGAAATCCGCGGCGGCCAAGTTTATTTCCAATCTGACGCGCGCGCAGTTTGTGGCCAAGGTCAAACGCATCAAGCAATACGTGCTGGCCGGGGACTGCATTCAGGTCGTCTTGTCGCAGCGTTTCAAGATGGCGGCCGTCCACGATGATTTTCAGATTTACCGCGCGCTGCGCTCGATTAATCCATCCCCGCATATGTTTTATTTCCGGTCCGGAAAAATCCGTCTAATCGGGTCCTCCCCGGAACTTCTCGTCAAAAAACAGGGGATGACGGCTGAAGTCCGGCCGATTGCAGGTACGCGGCCGCGCGGGCGCACGCCGCAGGAAGATTTGCTGCTTGAACAGCAATTGAAGCAGTCCAAAAAGGAAATGGCCGAGCATTTGATGCTGGTCGACTTGGGCCGCAATGACTTAGGCCGGGTCTGCCGCTTCAACAGCGTGCACGTTAAAAACTTTGCGCATGTGGAGCGCTTTTCGCATGTCATGCATTTGGTCTCAGATGTGACGGGCACGCTCAAGGCCGGGCAAAATGGGTTTGATGTGTTAAAAGCCACGTTTCCGGCCGGCACCGTGACTGGGGCGCCGAAAATCCGCGCTATGCAGATCATCAACGAGCAGGAGCCGGAAGATCGCGGCCCTTACGCCGGCTGCCTGGGCTATTTCAGTTACAACCGCAATATGGAAATGTGCATCACCATCCGCACGCTTGTGCAGGACGGAAAATTTCTTTACCTTCAAGCCGGAGCGGGCATTGTGCAAGACTCGCAGCCGGTCAAAGAGTATCAGGAGACGGTCAATAAGGCCCGGGCGCTGGTCAAGGCTGTGGAAAACCGCGGGGTGTTTGAATGCTGCTGATGATTGATAATTACGATTCGTTTACCTACAACCTCGTGCAGTATTTCGGGGAATTGGGGGCTGAACCGCAGGTGGTGCGCAATGACCGGATCTCGGTTGAGAAAATTGCGCGTTTGAAACCCCGGCAGATTGTGATTTCACCGGGGCCGTGCACCCCCAAAGAAGCCGGGATTTCCAACGACGTGATCCGCAAATTCAGCGGCAAGATCCCCATTCTCGGGGTCTGTCTGGGGCATCAATGCATCGGCGATGCGCTGGGTGGAAAAATTATCCGTGCTTCGCGGATCATGCATGGCAAGACTTCAAAAGTGTTTCACGACGGACAATTTTTATTTAAAAAAATCCCGAATCCTTTTGAAGCCACGCGCTATCACTCGCTCTTGATTGAAAAAAAATCGATTCCTTCGGTGTTGAAAATTACGGCCTGGACCAAGGAAGGCGAAATCATGGGCGTACGGCATAAGCAGCATCCCACCTGGGGCGTTCAGTTTCACCCGGAGTCCATCATGACCCAGCATGGCAAGGCGATTCTGAAGAATTTTCTGGCGCTTAGCCGGTCTCACTAGCGGGATTGCTTCGCCCTTCAAACCGTAACGGGCTCGCAATGACAAAGGGATGGAGTTACAAAAACGAATCGCCAGATTTTTTGTTAAAATTAAGGAACCAGGGTTGCAATGACGAATCGTGATAGTTCAGACCTTTTGTTGAAATCGGGCGATGCAGCGCGTTCTTTGGAGAGGCGGTTTGCAGATTTTTTTGCCGATCCTGCGGCGCAGGAGCCGGCTATGAAGCAGCTGCTCTTGTGCCTGGTCAAACGGGGTGAAACCCCGGCTGAAGTTTTGGCGGCTGTCCGGTTTATCGAAACGCACGAAAAACGGTATGTGACGGGAGTTGCACCTGTGCTGGATGTGTGCGGCACGGGCGGTGACGGCCTGCAGACCTTTAACATTTCTACGGCCGCGGCATTTGTGATTGCCGGCGCGGGCGGGTATGTGGCCAAACACGGCAACCGCGCGGTCTCGTCGCGCTGCGGCAGTTCTGATTTGATGGAAGCGCTCGGTATACGGCTGGATGCCGCTCCCGCCAAGATGCTGAAGGCGTTACGGACTGCGGGCATCGCCTATCTGCATGCGCCGTTTTACCATCCGCTTTTTGCCAAGGCGCAGCCGCTGCGCCAAAAACTGGGCGTGCGCACACTGTTTAACGTCTTGGGCCCGTTTCTGAATCCGTACCGGCTTGAATGCCAAATGATCGGCACGCCCAAACTCAAAAACCTGCCGTTTTTTGCAGAAATCCTGAGGCTTAAGAAACGCAAGCGCGCGGCCATTTTTCATAGCCGCGACGGGCTGGATGAAATTTCAACCACGTCACCGGCTGAGATTGCCGAACTGCGCCAGGGTAAAGTCCGGCGCTGGACGCTGCGGCCTGGAGATCTGGGTTTTAAAAAAGCGCGGCTGAGTGATTATGCGGGCGGAGACAAAGCCGCGAATCGCAAAATTATTTTGGCAATTTTAAAAGGCCGGGAGCGTGGGCCGGCGCGTGATGTGGTCGTGATCAATGCGGCCATGGGACTTTATTTGAGCGGCATTGCCCGCGATTTAAATGACGGTGTTCGGCGGGCTGAGCAAGCGCTGGATCAAAAACAGGCGCTGCACGCACTTGAAAAACTCATCAGGATTTCAAACGCATGATTCTGGATCAAATTTTACAGGCCAAGCGCAAAGATCTCGAAGAACTCAAACGCCGCTTTCCCGTCCAGCGTCTGCGCGCGGCGGTCGAGCATGCCAAGCCGGAAGACGTGCGGTCGTTTAAAAAAGCGGTCTCCGGCAGCCATGGCATTCATTTGATCTGCGAGATCAAAAAAGCCTCGCCGTCTCAGGGCGTGCTGATCGAAGATTTTCAGCCCCTGCGCATCGCCGGAATTTACGAAGCGGGCGGTGCGGCCGCGATTTCGGTGCTGACCGAGCCCCATTTTTTTAAAGGCCGCCCCAGCTATTTGCGCACCGTACGCCAAGTCACCCGCATTCCCATTTTGCGCAAAGATTTCATTCTCGAGAGCTACCAACTCTATGAAACCGCGCTTTTGCATGCCGATGCCTTTTTGCTGATTGCCAGTATCCTGACCGCCGAAGAACTCGACCGTCTGATCCAACTGGGCAAAGATCTAGGCATGGATGCACTCGTGGAAATTCACTCCGATGAAGACCTGGATAAAGCGGTCGCCGCCGGCGCTGAAATCATCGGTATCAATAATCGCAATTTGCGCACCCTTGAAGTCGATCCGTTTATGGCCAAAAAATTAATCCCGCGCATTCCGAAGGGGATTCCGGTCATTATCGAAAGCGGCATTTCCCGCTATGAGGAAATTATGGAATACAAAAGCATTGGGATTAATGCGTTTTTAGTCGGGACCTCGCTGATGAAATCCGCGGATATCGCGGAAAAACTTGCCTCGCTGTCCGGCCGCGATCAAAAGTGGGTTCGGGAGTGATAGGGTTCGAAACAGTGTTCTGCACTCAAATATTTGTTATCGCGCAGCAGCGTTCCCTGAGGCTGCCTGTCCGAAAAGATTGGCGGGTCCGCCAATTTGTTTAGGAGGAAAGCAATCCCGGACCAAAAGCGAAATTGCTTCGACTTCAGTTGAATCCTGTCACGCAATGACAAAGGATGGGGACAAAAGACAGGGAACGTAAGGGGACAATGATAAAAGGGGCTTGGAGTACTTATGAAAGTTAAAATTTGTGGGAATACCAACCGTGAAGACGCGCAGCTTGCGGCCGGCTTTGGCGCCGATTTTCTGGGCCTCATTTTTGCCGAGAGCAAACGCAAGATCAGTCTCGACCAAGCCCGGGAAATTAAAGGCGGTCTGCCGGATTTCGAAAGTTTTGTCGGAGTTTTTAGCAATCAACCCAAGACCGACGTTGAAAAAATTGCCGCTGAACTTCAATTGAACTATCTGCAATTCCACGGCGACGAGACCGCGCTTTATTGCCGGCACTTTACCGACCAGGGCTATAAAGTCATCAAGACTTTCCACGTGCGCGATGCCATGAGCGTTAAGCGCATGGACGCCTACGACACCGAATATTTTCTGCTGGATACTTATTCCGCCAACGAACGCGGGGGGACGGGCAAAACTTTTGACTGGCACCTTTTGGACGAGGGCCCGCTGATGCGCGAAAAACTATTTTTGGCCGGCGGCCTTAATTGTGACAATGTCCGCCAGGCCGTGCAGCACATTCGTCCGTTTGCCGTCGACGTGGCCAGCGGCGTTGAAAAAACACCAGGTCAGAAATCGCCTGACTTCGTGGAAAAATTTATCCGGTTAGCCAAATCCGTGCCCCACCATGCCGCTTAAAGACCCGATTACACGTAAAATCATTGCGCGCCTAGACCGGATTGACCGTCAAGTGCTGGAACAGCATTTGACCGAACTGGCTGAAACAAATCAACTCTACTGCGACCTGTTGACCGAACTTCCCGAGGGTGTGATTTTACTCGATGCCGGGGGCGCAATTCAGTGGCTCAATAACGCGGCTTTGGATCTGACAGGCCTGCCGGCGGGGACCATGAAACGCGGGCAAAGGTGGGTCGAAGATCTGCCGGACCCCGCTTTGGCCGCATTTTTGCGCCGCTTTCTTCCCGCCGTCGAACGCAAGACCGTTGAAACGCTTTCCATTTTGCGGCCGCGCGAACGGCATCTGCGATTTATTTTTATTCCCGTGAAAAATGGCGGCGGTGCTACCACGGCGATCTGGATTGCCGACCAGACCCGCGCTGAAAACGAGTCGCTCGAACGGGAACGCTTCTTGCGGCTCGAAGACCTGATGAATCTAACGGCCGGCATTGCGCACGAAATCGGCAACCCCCTGAATGCGTTATCCATCCACATGCAGCTGTTGAAGAAAGAAGCCAAGGCTTTGGCGGGAAAAAACGCCGAAAATTTTTCCAGCCGCCTGCAAATCATGGAGTCCGAGATCAAGCGGCTTGACCAAATCATCCGCAGCTTTCTTAAAGCCACGCGGCGGCCGCCGTTGCGCCTGAATGTCGAAAATTTAAATGATCTGCTGGAAGAGGTGATTGCCGTCATCGAGCCCGAGGCTAAGCGCGGCAAAGTCACCATTGAATTTCAGGATGACAAAAAATTGCCGCCTTTTCTGATGGACCGGGCCCGGCTTTATCAGGCACTGCTGAACCTGATCAAAAATGGCATTGAAGCCATGCCTCAGGGCGGGCGTCTGCTTCTGCGCCTGACCCACCGCGAGCGCCTCGCGGCCCTGCGCATTGAAGACAAGGGCGTGGGCATCCGCGAAGAGGACATGCAGCATATTTTTAGTGCTTTTTACACCACCAAATCCAAGGGGACGGGCCTGGGCTTGATGTCGGTGCTTGAGACCATCTCTGAACATGGCGGCAAAATCGACGTTTCAAGTAAACCCGGCAAAGGGACAGTTTTTACGCTTTACCTGCCCCTGCGGATGCCCAAACTTCAAATTCCGAAAGCGCCCTGACGGAGGCCGCTATGTCCCTGCATGCCACGATCCTCTTAGTCGACGACGACAAACACACGCGGGAAGGGCTGCGCACCTTTCTGGAAGGGCTGGGTTTTGACGTGATTCCCGCCGATAACGGCGAAGCCGGCCTCGAGGCTTATTTGCATGAAAAGCCCGATCTTGTCCTGGCCGATATCCGCATGCCCGGCATGGATGGCACGGTTCTTTTAGAAAAAATCAAAGCCGCCGATCCGCAAGCCAAAGTCATCTTGCTGACGGCCTATGGCTCAGTCGAAGATGCAGTCCGCGCGATGAAGAACGGTGCTTTTTACTATCTCACGAAGCCGGTCAATCTTGAAGAACTCGAATTTTTAGTCAATAAAGCCCTGGCCAGCCGGCATCTCGAGGTGGAGAATCAGGAACTTAAGCAGGCGCTTTTCAAAGAAAAGTTTTATGCCGGCGAAATTATTTTTCAATCGTCTCGCATGAAAGAGATCCTTAAAACTGTCGACAAGGTCGCTCAATCAAATGCCACGGTCTTGATCGAGGGCGAGAGCGGTACGGGCAAAGAACTCATTGCCCACCGCATCCATCAACTCAGTTCCCGCAAAAATTTCCCCTTTGTGCCGGTGCATTGCGCCGCACTTTCTGAAACCTTGCTCACCAGTGAACTCTTCGGCCATGAAAAAGGCGCTTTTACCGGAGCGGCAGAACGTAAAATCGGGCGCTTTGAACGCGCTCACCAGGGCACCCTCTTTCTCGATGAAATCGGCGAAATCACCAAAGAAACCCAAGTCAAATTGCTGCGTGTTCTGCAGGACGGCGTCATTGAGCGCGTCGGCGGCACAAAACCCCTTAAAGTGGACGTCCGCCTGGTGCTTGCCACCAACAAGCACCTGCTCCACGAAGTCCATGCCGGTAACTTTCGCGAAGACCTCTATTACCGCATTAATGTCATTTACCTGACTATTCCGCCGCTCCGGGAGCGCAAAGAAGACATCCCACTGCTCGTCGATTATTTTATTAGGCAATATTCCCACGCCAACGGGCGCACGGCGCCGCAAATTGCATCCGAGGCGCTCAACGCGCTCGTGCGTTATGACTGGCCCGGCAATGTCCGTGAAGTCAAAAACATCGTCGAACGCATGATCGTGCTGGGCGGCGGCTCCAAACTTACGCTGGAAAATGTCCCTGAAGACATTCTTCATACCCGCGGCAGCGCATCCGTGCGGATGCCGGGCGCTGCTGCGGCAGACACCGGACGCATTGACTTGATGGAGCGTGAACTTATTGAGCGCACCCTCACGGAAGCCGGCGGCAATAAGTCCAAAGCAGCCCAACGGCTCGGGATCTCGCGCCGCACCCTTTACCGCAAACTTGACGAATACAAGCTTTCTTAGTCATAATCTCACCCTATGTCGAAACCAGCAGCCCAGCCCGTCCAAAGTTTTTTAGAACTTCGAAACCAGGCCCTTGCGCTTTCCTGGCGCAAACTCAGCCTGACGCCGACGGAGAAAAACCCGAACGTCTGGGGCGTGCTCATGGAAATCGGCTACCCTAAAGCCGTTGTTTCACTCGTCTGTCTTATCAACGGCACGGTCAGTTTTTACTTTGGTCACGGCGGGGGACTCGCCGGTCTTGGGCAGTATGAATCCGTGCGCATGAAAGCGGAGGAATTTATTCAAACCGCCGAAGTTTTTCTAAAAAAACTAAGCCCGACTAAAAAGCACCCCTTGCCCGACATTGACCGTGTGCGGTTTTACGCGTTGACGTTTACGGGCATCCGCACCGGCCAAGACAACAAAAACATTGCGGACGAAAAGCATGAGCTTTTTCCGCTCTTTCGCTGCGGACATGAGGTCATTGCCGCCATCCGTAAAGTCAAAGAATCTGAAACCATCACTGAAACCGAAGCGCCTCCGGAATGAAACAAACTTGGGCCGTTGCCCTCTTTACCGGCCTTTACTTGATCTCGGCTTTGGCGTATGCCATGGCTACGGAAAGCTATGAATTTATTCTCTATCTCGCGCTGACCCCGTTTCTCGTGTGGGGCATTGCGTTCTTACACCGTAAAATTAAGCTGCCCATTTCGTTATTATGGGCATTAAGCATCTTAATCTTGGTCCATTGTCTCGGGGGGTTGACCCAAGTTCCGGAAAGCTGGCCGACGGAAGGAAAGAAACTTCTTTATAACGTTTGGATCATCCCGGACAAGCTTAAATACGACCAGGTGATCCACGCCTATGGCAACGCCTTGGCGACTTGGCTGTGCTGGAACTTTTTGCGTTATTCCATTGCTATTGTCGTTAAAACGGACATCAACGATATTCCGGCGCGGCCCATTTTTTTGATGGTTTGTTTTCTGGCCGGAGTCGGCATCGGCGCGCTCAATGAAACGCTGGAATTCGGGGCCACACAGACCGTCCCGGGTGACACCAATGTCGGCGGCTATGTCAACACGGGCTGGGACATGGTGGCCAATATTGTAGGCGGCGCAATTACGGTTTTTTGTATCTGGCTCAAACGTCGCGACGGCCGCCTTCCGGCTCTTCGCAAGAAGGCGGCTTAACCATGACTCAACAACAACAGGACACTATGATTACTTGGATCGGACTTTGCGCAGGAGAGATTTGGCGTTATTTGGATAGCCACGCAGGCAGCGCTTCGTTAAAAGACCTCTATTCCGGCATCAGCGCGCCGGAAGACACCATTCTCATGGCCGCCGGCTGGCTGGGCCGCGAAGGTTTCATCCTGATTGACGGCAATCTGCCCAATCCGCAAATTAAACTCAATCCCAAACCGCCTTCTCGAGTTAGCTAGAGAGGTAAAAAAATGAAAAAAATAAAAGCGATCGCGTTGGGAATTGTTGTTGCGAGTTTGAGTTTTCAAACGCCGGCAGCGCTGGCCCGGCCTGCATTTTTAGACCGGCGCGCACCTGAAAAACAACAGCATGACATCCTTGAGCGCTCCCAGCAGGTTTTGGCGGCTCTTTATAAGCATCAGCCCGCCGCAAAAAGTAAAGTCGAATCTGCTTACGGATATGCCACGTTCAGTAATTTCGGCATGAAACTCTTTTTTGCCGGAGGCGGATCAGGCCGCGGCGTTGCGGTCGATAATAAGACCCAGCAGAAAACATTTATGAACATGGCAGAGGTTCAAGCCGGACTGGGCCTGGGTGTTAAAAAATTTATGCTGGTCTGGGTCTTTGAAAACGAACACAACTTTCAAAAATTTGTGAACTCAGGCTGGGCGATTGGCGGCCAGGCGTCGGCCGCAGCCAAAGCGGGTGAGAAAGGCGGGTCCGCCCAAGGCGCCGTCGCTGTGGCTTCAGGCGTCTGGCTCTACCAGCTGACCGATGCGGGTCTGGCCTTGGAACTGACGGTCAAGGGAACCAAGTATTACAAGGACAATGATTTGAACTAATGCCGCGCACGGGTCTAAAATGACCAGCCCCGGTGAATAAATTCAGATTTCGGCTTATTGCAGAAGGAGTGCCCGCAGGATTTGTAGTGGCCGTTTCCAAACCGGCCTTTAAAACGAGTTCCGTTCCGGACGGGTTTAGAACCTGCCGCTACAAATCTCATTTTGCTTCTCCCAAAAAGTAATCATGAACGAACCGTTGAAACAAATAAAAATCGCTCTTTTAGTTTCAGGGCTGATGCTGTGCCTGGCCCTTCTGCCGGTGTGGCCGTATGGCTATTACACGCTGCTGCGGCTGGTCGTGTGTGCGACGTGCGGGTATGCGGCGTATGTTTTCAGGCAAAATGCTTCACTCGCGAAGCATGTCCTTCCGCTGATTTTTATCGCGCTTTTGTTTAATCCCATCGTGCCGGTTCGTCTGGACTTCAGCTTATGGCTTTTGATTGATCTGGGTACAGCCATCTGTCTGCTTACGTTGGCTAAAAAGATTCCGGTTTCTTGATAAAAGGTGTGGGCAAATGTTAAATTATCAAATCGTGGGAAATAAAATTCCGTTTGTGCTGGTGCATGCCTGGCCGCTTTCTTGCGGCATGTGGGAGCATCAGCTGCAAGCTTTGCAAAGCAAAGCCATGCTGATTACGCCCGATATTCCAGGGCTGGGAAAGTCGCCCCGGCAGAAAACCCCTTCCATTCCCGCGATGGCCCAGGAGGTAGCTGCCTTGCTCGATCAGCTCGAGATCAAAGGGCCGGTTGTGATTGGCGGGATTTCGATGGGCGGGTATGTGACTTTTGAATTTTTGCGGCAATTTCCGGAACGGGTGCGCGGCATCTGCCTTTTGGCCACCCGGGCCAATGCGGATACGCCGGAAATCCGGGAGAAACGTTTTAAGACCATTGAATTTCTCGAAACGCACGGTCTCGAGGATTTTTTTCCTAAGATTTTGCCCAACCTGCTTGGTAAAAGCACGCTTTCTGCAAATCCCGCCGTCGCTGAAAAAGTCAAAGCGCTTATTCGTGAGAATTCGACCGAAGGCATTTGCGATACACTGCGGGCCATGGCGGGGCGCAAAGACTCGACGGAACTGCTCGGTAAGATTTCGTGCCCTGCGCTCGTGGTGGCAGGGGATGAGGATGGCTTTGTGACGGTCGAAGAATCGACCGCCATGCAGGCTAAAATTCCAGGGGCTGAATTGCGTGTGATGAAAAATACCGGCCACCTGCTCAATCTTGAAAAACCGCAAGCCTTTGAAGAGATCCTTTCCGGATTTTTAGACCGCCTGTGATCAAGCCTGTGAGTCATGCGAGCGCAATCCCTAAAGATGCCATTGATCAAGCGCAAAAACACATAGCGGACATTCTTTCGCTTGCGATTGAATATACGGATGTGCACGCGGCTGTCGTGGTCTACGATGAACGATGCGATCTTGCCGCGGCGCTGGCCGAGGCTTACCGCCGGGTCCTTCCAAAGGCCCGGTTCATTGATTTTGATAGGGTGACGCAGCAGTCGGTGCTTGCCGAGTTTGAGAAACTTAAGCCGTCGGATCTGGTGGTGCTCATTCAGTCGACCAACTTCCGCCTTGAAGCTTTCCGCATTCGGGTTGAACTTTTTAAGCATTCGATCAAGGTTATCGAACATCCCCACCTTGGACGCATGCAGGGGGTGGAACCGCTCTACTACATTGATTCCCTCGCCTATGATGCGGACTATTACCGCGGGCTTGGCCGCGGCCTTAAAGAGCGTATTGACCAGGCTGGCGGCGGGGTGGTGGACAGCGGGGGTGAAAAGCTGGTCTTTGCTTCGGCGTTTGAGCCGGCAAAGCTGAATGTGGGTGACTATACCGGCATGCGGAATGTCGGCGGGCAGTTTCCGATCGGTGAAGTGTTTACGGAGGCTAAAAATTTGGATGCCGTGAATGGCCGCGTGCGGGTTTGTGTTTTTGGCGATGTGACGTTTACGGCGAATAAGCCCGACAAGCCCATCACCCTTGAAGTTGTCCGGGGCCGGGTAGCACATGTGATTGATTCCAATGCGGAGTTTGACAAAGTGATTGCCAATATCCGCGCGGATGAAGGCGAGGTGTGGGTGCGCGAACTTGGTTTCGGTTTAAATCGTGCTTTGACGGCCGAGCGCATCGTCCGCGACATCGGGACATTTGAGCGGATGTGCGGCGTTCATTTGTCACTAGGGGCCAAGCACGGGCTCTATAAAAAAGCCGGTTTTCCCGATAAAACCGCGCGGCACCATGTGGATATTTTTGCGGTCACAAAAACCGTCACGCTTGGAGATGCCATTGTGTTTCAAAATGGAGCCTGGCAGGCATGAGACAGTTTCGCGCGGTTTGCGTCAGCATGCTTTTGTTCGGCGTAAGTTTTGCCGCGCTGGCGGACGAACCGCTGCATCTTGAAAGCGCTGCGCGCAAAACGACATTGATTGAGATTTTTAGTTCCGAAGGCTGCAGCAGCTGCCCGCCGGCGGAGACCTGGGCCAGCGCTTTAACGGGTGCCGGTAATTTATGGCATGATTTCATTCCGGTGATTTTTCACGTGGATTACTGGGACAAGCTTGGCTGGAAAGACCGGTTTTCGTCGGCGGCTTTTACAAAAAGGCAGGGCGACTATGTGGCGGCCTGGCATCAATCGACCCTTTATACGCCGGGGTTCGTTTTAAACGGCCGGCCCTGGAAAGATTGGTATTCGGCCAAAACCATTCCGCTTCAGAATGAAAAGACCGGCATTTTAAGGGTTGAAGAAACACAAGCCGGCCTGTATAAAGTCAGCTTCGAACCCGTCAACAATTTCGAGCAGGGCACGATGCATGCGGCCCTTCTTGGCTTTGGCATCGATGTCGAGGTCACGCGCGGGGAGAATGCCGGCCGGACGTTAAGGCACGATTTTACGGTGCTGCATTTTCAATCAGCCCCGCTGCAGGGCGATCCACTCTCCGCTGTTTTTAAATTTGAGACGAATAAGTTTTCTGCGGCACGTTTTGGTCTTGCTGTATGGGTCACAAAAACCGGTGATAGGCAGCCCGTCCAAGCGGTGGGCGGGTATTTATAAACCGATAAGGATGGGTATGAAGAAAAAAGCGAAGGCAAAGACAATCAAAAAAACGAAGTCTCCTGCAAAAAGAGTCAAGACAGAGGAAACCGATCTGCCCGAACTTGTGGCGGTGATGAGCAAGATCGCTGAGCGGCTTGCCGGACTTGAAAGCAAAATGGAAATGGTACTGCGCCAAACTGCCGGCCGGTCATCCGACTCACGGCCAATGCCGCAAAATGTTCAGCGCTACGAATCGCAGCAGCCCCAGCACCGGCTGCAACCGCAACATGCGGGCGGAAATGTCAATCCCGCGGCTTCGCAAAATCAAGGCTGGCATAGCGGACGGCCGCTGTATAAAGCCGTGTGCGCTGATTGCCATAAAACCTGCGAAGTTCCATTTAAAGTTACGGGGGATCGTCCGGTTTATTGCAAAGAATGTTTCGCAACGCGCAAGGCTGCCAGCCGCGGCCCGCAGCAGGTTCAACGGCAGGTGCGGGTTATTCCTAACGGCGCGGGCAAGGTGACGATTTCAGAACTTGTGCCGGCCGGGGCACAGCCAAGATCAACAGGAAGATCAAAAAAACGCAAGTAATGCCCACGTAATACGGAACTAGACTATTACAACCTCGTCAAAAGATCCGATGCACGGCGTGACGCTCCAGATGATTCTGGAGCGTTTGGTGGAACACTATGGCTGGGAAGAACTCGGCCTGCGCGTGCATATCCGCTGTTTTAATTTAGACCCGAGCCTTAAATCCAGCCTGGTTTTTCTCCGCAGGACGCCGTGGGCACGAAAGAAAGTCGAACGCCTGTATTTGGAATTGTCTAAAGACTGATCGCAACTGACAAAACGGGGCAGGGCATCCTTTTTTATGGGGATTCAATGGCATTAATCAGCATTCAGGATATTTCCCTCGCATTTGGTGGACCGCTGCTTTTTGACCAAATGAGCCTGCACATTGAAAAGGGCGAGCGCGTGGCGCTGCTTGGCCGCAATGGCGCGGGCAAAACCACACTGATGAAAATCATGACCGGTGAAATCAAACCCAATTCCGGGCAAGTGGTCTATCAAAAAGGAATCCGCGTTACGTATCTGCAGCAAGAAGTGCCGGTCAATCTCAAAAACACTGTTTTCGATGTCGTTCTTTCGGGATTGGGCACCCAAGTCAAGCTTCTCCACGATTACCACGAAGTCAACCGGCGCCTGCAGACCGAATATTCCGGACAACTGATGAATGAACTGGGCCGCCTTCAAGCCGAGATGGACCATACGAATGCCTGGGAGACGAACCGGCAGGTTGACGACGTGATCAAAAAAATGAAACTTGATCCGGAAAGCGATTTTGAGACGCTGTCCGGGGGACAGAAACGCCGCGCCTTGCTGGCCCGGGCCCTGGTTTTAAAACCGGATGTCCTGCTGCTGGATGAACCGACCAACCATTTGGATATCGACTCGATTGACTGGCTTGAAAATTTTTTAAAAGCCTATGAGGGCACGATTTTCTTTGTAACGCACGACCGCACGTTCATGCAGAACCTGGCGACTAAAATTGCTGAACTGGACCGAGGCAAGCTTTACAGCTGGGCCTGTAATTATCAGACTTTTTTAGAGAATAAACAGGCGGCGATGGATGCCGAGGCGGCGGAGCGCGCGGAGTTCGATAAAAAACTGGCGCGTGAAGAAATTTGGATCCGGCAGGGGATCAAAGCCCGGCGTACCCGCAACGAGGGCCGCGTTCGTGCGCTTGAGCAGCTGCGCCGTGAAAAAAGCGAGCAGCGTCAGGTGCTGGATAAAGCGCGCATGCAGATGCAGGAATCCGACCGTTCGGGCCAGCTTGTCGCAAAAGCCGATCATCTCAGCCATAGCTATGGCGCTCAATGTCTGATCCGGGATTTTTCAACCGAGATTATGCGCGGCGACAAAATCGGCGTAATCGGGCCGAACGGCTGCGGCAAAACGACCTTGCTGCGGATTTTGCTGGGCGGCCTGCTGCCTCAGCGCGGTACGGTGCGGCTCGGGACTAATCTTCAGCCTGTTTATTACGACCAGCTGCGTGAACAGCTGGATGAAAATAAAAGCGTCGCGGAGAATGTCTGTTCTGGCGATACCGTCACGATCAATGGTAAAAACAAGCACATCATGGCTTATCTGCAGGATTTTCTTTTTTCACCGGACCGGGCCCGCACGCCGGTCAAAGTTTTGTCCGGTGGGGAGCGCAACCGGCTGTTTCTAGCCCGGCTTTTTACGCGGCCTTCGAACTTGCTCGTCATGGATGAGCCCACAAACGATCTCGACATTGAGACGCTGGAACTTCTTGAGGAATTGCTGGTGGAGTATGCCGGAACTTTGCTGCTGGTCAGTCACGATCGCACGTTCCTAAACAATGTGGTGACTTCGACGATTGTGCTCGAAGGCCATGGCGTTGTTTATGAGCATCCGGGCGGCTATGACGAATGGCTCGATCAGCGTTTAAAAAAATCCGCTCTCGAGAAGCGGCCGGAGGCATTGACGGCCCGGAAAGTTCTGCCAAAGAAAAAAAATGGGGGCCCCGGTAAACTTTCGACCCAGGAACAGCGCGAACTCTCAAAGCTGCCGGCTGAGATTGAAAAAATGGAAGCGGTGCAGCAGAAATTCTTCGCCGTGCTGGGCGACCCTGGTTTTTATCAACAAGATGCGAAGACCATTGCGGAAACAACGGCGCAATCCGATGCCGCCGCCCAGCAGCTGGCCCTACTGTATGAGCGCTGGGAGTATTTAGAGCATTTAAAATAAACCGGGGGATTCCTTGGATCATACGCTGGTTTTGGGATTGCTTGTTTTTATTACCGGTTTTTTGATTTACCGGAGCAAGACCGGGCGTTTGCCGGCGGCGGGACGTTTTTTCAGCTTAAGCGCCGGTGGTTTGATCGCCATTTTGGGAGTGATTGACCAAGCGCAGCAATGGCAGCACGGTTATCATTCGGTGCCCATGCAGCTTTGTGATTGGGCCTTATTTTTGACCGCAGCCTCGTGGCTATTCGCATCCTTAAAAATAGCGCCGGAACTGGCCGTGTTCTGGGCGCTTTCCGGCAGTGTGCAGGCCACGCTGACGCCGGATCTATCGGACGGTTTTCCCCGGTTTTCCTGGTTTGCATTTTACCTGACGCATACGGCTGTTATTCTGAGTGCTGTTTATTTCTTGGCCTCGCGCCGGGTCCAACCCCGGTTTTCCTCGATTGTCCGCGTTATGCTGGGCACACTGGTTTATGCCGCTGCGGCGGGTATGATCAATTGGCGCTTCGGGACCAATTACGGTTATCTGGCCGGGAAACCCAGCCACCCGAGTATTCTGGATGCCATGGGACCTTGGCCCAACTACATTTTTGTGGAAGGCTTCTTTGTGCTGGGATTCTTTTTTCTTATTCTCGCCTTCAGTCGGTTTGTTCAGCGCCGATAAAAGAACATGATCAAAGCCTGTCCTCACTGTAAGTGTCCATTGGGATTTGGCGAGTTTATCATGGGTTACGGCTCCGATACTCTGCTCAAACACTCCGCCCGCGCACATCCGCATGAGCATCAATGCCTGCATTGCCACCGTGTCGTCTGGCTTCATTACAACCGGCCGCAGGCCGATCTCTGGCTGAAACAATGGGCTCTGAGCCTGCTTTTTTTTGCGGTCGTGATGACTTTTTTTGGCATAAAGCCGCTTTTTAATTTTACGCAAACTCAAAGCGTGCTTTTTGTGGTCATTGCTATGTTTTTGGGTGTTCCGCTTGTTATGACGTATGCCCGTTATTTAAGTGCCGAGTTAAAACCCGAAAAATAGGCTTCGCTGCCAGGCTTGCAGACCTGACGGGGCGGGTCAGGGTTTCCCCTAGACACGAATCAGATTTGCCCCGTATAGTTTTATCTCCCCGATATGACGTATACTTCAGCCGTTCTCCGAATAAATTATAACTTTCGCATCGTCTTTGCACGCAAAGGGGACTCTGATGAAAGAACCTACCGGCCTCCTCGAAACCGCAAATATCTCTGACCCTCTCCGGAAAAATCAAAACGGCCGCTCCAAAAAAACTGAAAGTTCAGAACTCTCATTGAACGGCCGCGCAGCCATGCGCGATGAACTCCGGGAACTCCTGCATGTGGTCAAAGCTGCCCGCAAAGGCGATTTTAAAGTCCGTTTTAACCCTAAAGACGGACTTGTCGGCGAAATCGGCGAAGTCCTCAACGACATTCTGGAACTCAACGACAATATGAGTTGTGAATTCGCCCGTGTGGCGAGCATTGTCGGTGAAGAAGGAAAAATTACGGAGCGCGCTTCCATCGGGCCCGTCAAAGGCGCTTGGGCCATCAGCATGGAATCGGTGAATTCCATGATTGTGAATCTGGGCCAGCCTATCCGCGAATTTGCGCGCGTCATTACCTCCGTGTCCCAAGGCGATTTGTCGCAAAACATGTTTTTGGAAATTGAAGGACGCCCGCTCAAAGGCGAATTGCTGCGCATCGGTACGACCGTGAATGCAATGGTGAACCAGCTCAATTCCTTTGCCGCCGAAGTGACGCGCGTGGCCAAGGAAGTCGGTACGGAAGGAAAACTAGGCGGCCAGGCCGAAGTCAAAGGGGTGTCAGGAACATGGAAAGATTTGACCGACAACGTCAACGTCTTGGCCGGTAACTTAACCAACCAAGTGCGTAATATTGCCAAGGTGACGACGGCAGTCGCGAAAGGCGACTTGTCCCAGAAAATTACCGTCGATGCCAAAGGCGAAATCTTCGAACTGAAAAATACGATCAACATCATGGTGGACCAGCTGAACTCCTTTGCGGCCGAAGTGACCCGCGTGGCCAAAGAAGTCGGTACGGAAGGAAAACTGGGCGGCCAGGCCGACGTCAAAGGTGTCTCGGGTACGTGGAAAGATTTGACCGACAACGTGAACGTCTTGGCCGGTAATCTGACGAACCAAGTGCGTAACATTGCCAAGGTGACGACGGCAGTCGCGAAAGGCGACTTGTCCCAGAAAATTACCGTCGATGCCAAAGGCGAAATCTTCGAACTGAAAAATACGATCAACATCATGGTGGACCAGTTGAACTCCTTCGCCGCCGAAGTGACCCGCGTGGCCAAAGAAGTCGGTACGGAAGGAAAACTGGGCGGTCAAGCCGAAGTCAAGGGCGTGTCGGGTACGTGGAAAGACTTGACTGACAACGTGAACGTCTTGGCCGGTAATCTGACGAACCAGGTGCGTAACATCGCCAAGGTGACGACGGCCATTGCCAAAGGTGACTTATCCCAGAAAATTACCGTCGATGCCAAAGGCGAAATCTTCGAACTCAAAAACACGATCAACATCATGGTCGACCAGCTGAACTCCTTTGCCGCCGAAGTGACCCGCGTGGCCAAGGAAGTCGGTACGGAAGGAAAATTGGGCGGTCAAGCCGAAGTCAAGGGCGTGTCGGGTACGTGGAAAGACTTGACTGACAACGTGAACTTTATGGC
>JAHFHF010000087.1 GCA_023247055.1 Candidatus Omnitrophota bacterium | reverse complement strand
AAAGCACGTCGTCCACCAGCACCACAATTTTTCCGGTCGGGTCAAACGGCAGTTCGGTTTCACGGGCTTCCGGTAAAGCGCCGATCTCGCCGAGGTCATCACGGTAGAGCGTAATATCCAGGATTCCTAGCGGAACTTCCGTGCCCTCGATGATTTTGATTTCATGCTGGATACGCTTGGCAAGGTAGGCGCCGCGCGTCCGGATGCCGAGGATAACAAGGTTTTCGGTTCCGTGATTGCGCTCAAGAATTTCATGTGCAATGCGGGTCAACGCTCGCTTAATGTCACTTTCCGTCAAGACTTTACGTTCAGAGGCCATAGCACTCACCTTCGGATGCCCTATCCGCCAAAAAGCGCGGCGGATTCAATTCACACCTAGGACTTAGCCCCATTAGTCCCGTAAGTCCTGTGTTCATTGAAAAAAAAAGCCCCAACGCAGAGGTTGGGGCTTGTCCAAAAATGAATTGTAAGATTGCATTTTTTGGTTCCTTTACCGATGTCACAGCACCGGCTTAAAAGGTTAACTTGCACTAATCATAACTTAGCAGGGGGCGCTTTGTCAAGAAGAGTATTTTCGGAAGAAGGCTTCTATAAGCCGAGTTTTGTCTCCCCAAAGGGAGGATGATCATCTATCTGAGTCCCGCGGTTACCCGGGGGATCATTCGGCCTGACCCGGCAAAGCGCCCGGATTTGTGAAACAAACCCAGGCTGGAGGAACCACTTCCCGGCCCGTTTTTGACGGGACCGGCTCTGCCCTATTTGGCCTTTCTTCACGTAGAGATTGCCGCGTTTCACCCCCTGCCCGGTTTCCCGGCCAGGGACTCGTCTCTGTGGCTCTTCCGCCGAACAAACTGGCGGATCCGCCCATTTTCACAGGCGGAAATCCGCTCCGTCCATGCAGGCCCGGAGGATGGGCGTTACCCACTACGCTGGTTCTGAAGCCCGGACTTTCCTCTCGCCGGCACTTTAGCGGCGAGCGATCACCCGAAGCCCTCTTCCGAAAAAACGATTTAACTAGCCGCATACGCAGCTTGCTTGGCCTGCGCTGCGCAAGTGCCTGAGTAGAGAAAAAGATTTTCCGCAGGCCTAGGCGGGTTTTTTGCCGGCTTTTAACTCTTCAAGCTGGCTTGCAGAAAATTTGGCCCAGACAAGATCAGGGTACTTCTGCACAATCTCCTGATAGAGTTCGCGCGCTTTGTCCATTTGACCGAGTTGCGCATAACTGCGGGCCGTGTAGTATTTGGCGATCACGGCCAAATTGCCTTCCGGATTTTCAGCCGTGTAGGCCGAGTATTTATCAATCGCTTCTTGATAGCGCTCTTGATTGTAAGCTGTTTCCGCTTCGGAATAAGCGCCGAAGTAATAGCGGTCCGGCCCCTTGGGGAAAAACCGTGCGCAGGAACTCAATCCAAAGCAAAAAATGAAACAAAATAAAACGGTGTTTTTTTTCATGAACGCTAGTGTACGTTTAGAACTGCGGGCGGGTCAAGAAAAAAACCCCGGCCCTTACGGACCGGGGTTTTTTAAAATCCAAAACTTCAGCGATTAGACGACGTAAAGAACTTGAGCGCCAATCGTTGTTTGAGACGTAGTGTCCGCAAGACCTTCATTCGTACGACGGCCGAAGATATTGTCATCATTCGACTTGTCAAAACGAAGTTCACCGCGCGTAATCAGCTGTTCGGTCAGTTTATATTCAGCGGTAAACGTCTGGCCAAAGGTGCGGTCGCTGCTAATCGTACCGCTGCCATCTGTGAGACCGCGGAAGGCATCTTCATCGACAAAAATCTCAGACCGGGACGAAAGCGCAAACTTGTCCGTAAATTGATAGCGGACATAGCCGGCAAAGCCGTACCAGTTCGGGTTGATTTGCGGTCCGGTGACATCACTTTGACGAGCAAAATTCAATTCGCCCATGACGGACAATTTGTCCGTGACGTCTACGGTTACCGTGTTCGTGTTCAGGATACGCTTGCCGGCATCACTACCGGCCGCTTCAGCACCCCAATACAGGGTGTGAAAAAAGGAGACGTTCTCCAGCGGAGACCAGCCCACAGCGGTTTCAAGCGTCTTGAAGCCGTTGTTGTCTGACGCCACATCCCAGCCGTTGTTCAACCCGAGGTAAACGTCAAAGAAATCATTGAACAACCCGAAGTTGGTACGGACACCCGTGTGGGTAAACGGAATTCCAAGGCCAAACATAAAGGAACGGGAAATGTTCCAATTGTCCGGAGCTTCAATGACTTCCATACCGGCCAGCGTCACAAAACGGCCGGCCTTAATATTGACAGAACTCGGAAGAATCGAATTGCCTTCGAAGAAATTCAGAGGCGCAATGTATTCGACATAAGCTTGCTGCAGATCAACATCGCTCGTAGCGTCGTTCTGAGTACCATTCACAATGTTCGCATCTTCACCGAACATAACGTCAACACGGAAACCGGCTTGTCCGGGTTCCTGGGCTGCTTTTTCAATGTCAATTTCGGCTGCATTCACGGCAAAAGTACCGTCTTTGTTGTCAAAAACACGGCCGCGGTTAGTGACCGTTGCTGACCCGGCATTGACAGGCTGACGAAAGTTGACGTTGTACTGCGTGTCGATAAACCCATGGACTTCAATGCCATTCAACGGGCCTTCAACAGTCGCAGCGCCCGACTGGACATAAGCCGGTGTTGCGCCGACTTTGCCTTCAACACCGCTGAGTTTGGTTTCCAGCATGGACATTTTTTTGGTGAGATCGTTGACCTGATTTTTAAGACCGGCAACTTCTTCGGCCTTCGCCTTGTCAGATTGAGCCATCTGACTCTTCAGTGCTACCAGTTCATTTTCATCCGCCATCGCCGTTCCGGCAAAAGCCAATGAAAAGATAGCAAGCACTACCCAAAGGTGCGCTTTGAATCGATTCATTATTTCCTCCCCATAGTGCTGTTTGTTGGTTTTGTTGGTTTTAAAGCTAATATACAAATAACATGCCAAATAGAAGCGTTGTGCTTTTATCGGCTTTTTGGCATCGGGTCTTAAGAAAAGTTTACGCCTTTTTTACTCGGTATTTTCTCTTGATGCTCCGTATTGTAAGAAGTTACAAAAAATAATCAAGCTTTTGTTTTGGAAATCGCATAAAAAGATACTTTGACATATTTGTCAGAAAGTTGACATCTTTGTACCGGGAGGCGCTATTTAAGTTGTTTTTTAGGCAGATTAAAGAAGAACCGGCTCCCTCGGCCCACTTGACTCTCGACTCCCAGCTTGGCGTGGTGCAGGTCCAGAATACTTTTGGAGATGGCCAGTCCAAGCCCTGTCCCCCTCTCTCCCGGCCCCGGGACCCGCCCCAGCTGTTGAAACTTCTGGAAAAGCTTCCCCAGGTCCTGCTCGGCGATGCCCCGGCCTGTATCCTGAATACTGACGGCGACCTCGGCCGGCCGGTCTTCAATCTGAATGCGAATTTCTCCCTGCTCCGTAAACTTAAGGGCATTGCTGATCAAGTTTGTAAGGACTTGAATAATTTTGTCACGGTCAGCCGGGCATTCAATGCAGGGCGCTGCCACGGTCAGGATTTTCACGCCCTGGGCTTTGGCTTTAGCTGAAAAACCCCGGGAAACAGACTCGACCACTTCCGTCATATTCAAGCGTTCATAGCGCAGTTCAACTTTTCCTGCCTCAAGTTTGGACATATCCAGGAGATCGTTGACAATGCGCGTCAGCCGGTCGATCCCTTCAAGGGCCAGCCCCATCACCATTTCCTGATCCGGATTGATCTCACCCAAAATACGGTCCAGGACCTGACTAACGCTTTCACGGATAATGGTCAAGGGAGTACGCAGTTCATGCGAAACCGTACTGATAAATTCATCCTTCAAACGCTCCACGCGTTTTCTTTCCGAAATGTTCTGCAAGATACCGATGCTGCCTGTCAGGCGTCCGTCCGGATCCCGGATCATACTGATGGAAAGCCCCACATCCAGCAAGACGCCATCGCGCCGGATGATCTGCGTTTCAAGGTAGTCATGGACCGAATGGCCTTTATCCTGGTAGCCGCGAATTTTTTCCCACTCTGCGGCAGGATAAAGGCTGCTGACCGGTTTTAAATAGAGATCATCATGGGACATGCCCAGCAGTATTTCGGCTTGATGGTTCCAGGAAAGAATGCGTTTTTGGCCGTCGGTAACGGTGATGGCCACAGCCGTTTTTTCAAAAACCATGCGGTATTTTTCTTCCGCAATATAAATATGACTTTCGAATTTTTTGCGTTCAATGGCATAACTCAGAACACGCGTCAGCATCGTGCTGTTAAATGTTGAACGCACCAGATAGTCGTGCGCCCCCGCGCCGACCGCGCGCAGGGCCAGGGCATCATCACGGTTTTCTCCCACGAGAAAAATCGGAATGCGCGGGGCTATTTTGTGCAGGGCCGTAAAAATATCCAATCCTTGCGCATCTTCCAGGGCCAGACCGGCTAAAATAACATCCGTTTTGTTCGTGGCTAGAAAAGCCCGTGCTTGCCGCAGGGTTTCAAGGGAGTCAATCAAAAAAGTACGCTGAGGCACCGCGGAAAGCAGGGTCCGGATTTGACCCGCAGCTTCCGGATGGGAATAGACCATGAGGATGCGGATGGGCGGTTCAGACGAAGGGTCCGCCATACCATCAGGCCGGACTGACAGTCCGGTGCTTTTTATGCTCATAGAGCATCCGGTCGGCATCGGCCAGCAGATTTTCAAGCAGGCTGGATTGTTTGGGATAGAAGCAGGTCCGGCCGCTGCTGAAGGCCAGCGGGTAGGGTTTCTGGGCTTTCTCATTCGAACTTTGGAGTTTGTCCGCAAGCCGCTGCGTCAAAAGCTGCACATGCGGCTCAGACGCTTCCAGCGCCAGCACAGCAAACTCATCGCCGCCGAGACGGGCTAAAATGTCGGAAGAGCGGAAGGTATCTTTCAGAAGGGCCGCCATACGCATGAGCGCCGCATCCCCTTCCGCATGCCCGAAGCGGTCATTGATGGCTTTGAACCCGTCCAGATCGAAATAAAAAAGCAGCATCTCACGTTCGGAACGTTCTGCAATTTTGATTTGATGGGAGCCCAACTCAAAAAAACCCCGGCGGTTGTATAATCCGGTCAAATCGTCGGTAATCGAGAGAGCCTTAAACCGCAGCTGCTGGCGGTGCCGTTCCATGGCAAACCGGACAAAGCGCGCCAGGACCTGAAAATCAAAGCGGCCCTTGACTTGATAATCCTGCGCGCCGTGGCGGACACATTCCAATGCCAGCGCTTCATCGTCAAAACCGCTCAGGATGACGACCGGAATTTCAGGGTGCTCCAAACTGAAAAGGCGATAGGTGTCAAAACCGCGGCTGTCGGGCAAGGTCAGATCCAGCAGAATAAGATCCACAGGATTTTTTTGTAAAAAACGAAATGCTTCTTTAAGGGTGCGGGCCTCATGCATTAAAAAAGCCGGTTCCGTCATGCGTGAGAAACGCACACTCAAAATACGGCTGTAGGCCTGATCGTCTTCGACCAGCAAAAGACGGACCGGCTGCGGAGTTGTTCCTGGGTCTAGAGTCTTTTCCATAAAAATGCGCCTCAGATCGCTCGTGGAAGCAGTTCTTTAATTTTGGCTAAAAGGGCTTCGGCCTGATACGGTTTGGGCATGTAAACATCCGCGGCAACTTCGACACCGTCGCCCATTTTCTCATGAACAAACGCGCTGAGCATGATGATCGGAATATGCTTGTACTTTACGCTGGATTTCAAAATGCGCACAATCGTATTGCCCGGCATGCCGGGCATGGCCAAATCCGTAATGATCAGGTCCGGATTTTGCAGCGGCACTTCCCGCATACCGGCCTGACCATCTTCCGCCGTCGCGACTTCATAGCCGGCAGTTTTAAGGCGCGTGACCAGCAATTTTATAATATCTTTCTGGTCTTCGATAATCAGAATCTTTGGTGCTTTCATGGCATCCGCTCAGGCCGTGTATTCCGCCCAGTCAATTTTTTCGCCGTCCAACACGTGCTTGATCAAAATTAAAAGTTCAGCCACCAGCGGTTTATAAATAACACCGACCGCGCCGGCCTCGATACACTTCGCTTCAATGCCGCGCTCCGTATTGGCTGTATAAATGATGACCGGTATTTTTTGAGCGGCCGGTTCTTTTTTGAGCAGGTGGCAGAGTTCAACCCCGGTCATCTGCGGCATCGTTTGATCCACAACCAGCAGGTCCGGCTGATCTTTTTGGGCTTTCGCAAAAGCATCCCGGCCGTCGGCAGCCGTCGTGACTTCGTAGCCCACATGCTCTAGGCGTCTTTTCATGAGAATGACGACATGCGGTTCATCGTCGACAAAGAGGATCTTTTTTTTGGCCATGGGTCTTCAATTCCTAATTTAATTGGCTTCCGTTTGTAGCAGCCGGTCGCGACCGGCTGCTACAAACAAGCGCAATGAGCGCTAAAAAGGCTGTCTTCTATATCGGCCTTTTCAACCAAAAAATCCATCTCGTAAGCACAGGAAAATAAAGGGGTAAGAGAAGCAGGAAAAGAAGACTTCTTCGCCGCGAGTTCCGCAGGACCTAGTCCGAGGACAGATCAGGACACAGCCTCAACAAGGCTGTGTCTGAGCAGTCTCTGCCACCGAGCAAAGGCTGTCTGAGCGCCGAAGAAGTCTTCTTTTCCTGCGTTGAACGTTGTCTGGCTTAGTCGCTGAGTTTGATTTCGAGGAAGTTCTTGAGCTTGCGCGCGCGGGTGGGATGGCGCAATTTGCGCAAGGCCTTGGCTTCGATCTGGCGGACGCGTTCACGGGTCACATTGAAAATCTGGCCGACTTCTTCCAAGGTGCGTGGATAGCCGTCGCCAATGCCGAAACGCAGGCGCAATACTTTTTCCTCGCGCTCGCTCAGGCTGAGGAGCACATCATCCATCTGCTCTTTAAGCATGCTGTAAGCCGTGGCATTGGCCGGAGAGACCGCTGATTTATCTTCGATGAAATCTCCGAAACTGGTATCCCCGTCTTCGCCGATCGGTGTTTGCAGACTAATCGGTTCCTGGGCAATTTTCAAAATCGCCTTGACCTTGTCGACCGGCATCTTCATGACCTGCGCCACTTCTTCAGGCGTGGGTTCACGGCCGGTTTCCTGCACGAGATGGCGCGAGGCGCGGAAAAATTTATTGATGGTCTCGATCATGTGCACCGGAATGCGGATGGTACGGGCCTGATCGGCAATCGAACGCGTAATGGCCTGGCGGATCCACCAGGTGGCATACGTTGAAAATTTATAGCCGCGTTTATATTCGAATTTATCCACGGCTTTCATCAAGCCGATGTTGCCTTCCTGGATCAAATCGAGAAACGATAAACCGCGGTTTGTATATTTTTTGGCAATGCTGACGACCAGGCGCAAGTTGGCCGCCACCAGCGCTTTTTTGGCGTGCGAGAGGCTTTTTTCCTTTTTAGCAATGCCTTTGAAGGTTTCGAGCAGCTTCGATTCAGGTTCGCCCAGTTCCGTAATGATCTGGCGGCTGCGGTCCTCAAGTTCTTTGACGCGCGGACGATTGACTTTATTTTTTTTGAGCCGGGCGATCTGCCGCCGGTTCTCATCCAACTCCCTGAGTTTGCTGCGAAGCGTGGCGATGATCTTTTCAACGATGGCCACATTCAGATTAAACTGCACCAGCAATTCAATGTGACTTGAATTTTTGCGTGAAGCCCGCAATTTTTGGATCAAGTTCTTGAGTTTGCGTTTGGCTTGGTCGATTTTGCCTTCCTGCTCGCCCTCAAGAATGCTTTCGAGATTGACTTCGCCATTGAGAATTTTCCGTCCAAGTTCAAGCACTTCATAGCGCACGGCCTGGGCCTGATAAGCGGACAATTTCAAATCCGCTTCGGCATCTTCGATTTTCTTGGCCAACTCGATTTCTTCCTGGCGGGTCAGAAGCGGGATCTGCCCCATCTGGCGCAAGTACATGCGCACTGGGTCGTCCATGCGCACGCGTTCATATTCGAGCACCGCGGGTTTTTCGCCGTTTTCACTGCGGTCTTCACGGCGGCCGTCCCCGTGTTCTGACGCGGGGCGGGTCTCAGGCTCGTCGATCTGGATGCGGTTTTGACCCAGTGTTTTTACAACGGCTTCAAATTTTTCAGAGGAAACAACGTCAGGAGGAAGAAGGCGTTGAACTTGTTTGAGCGTCAGGCGTCCGTTTTTTTTGCCCAGGGCAATCAATTTCTCGAGGGCTTTGTCATAAGCGGAAACCGGCGCCTCGCTTTTCTTTTTGGCAGCAGAAGCCGGCAGCTCGGGAATTTTTTTGACGGCTTTTTTCACTTTAAGGGCTTTAGCGGCGCTGGTCATAGGGGAAGAATTATACAAATCTGCGCTAAATAAGCCAGTTAAAAGATTTACAGTCACAAATAGCAGCCCTCATTGGTTTGTTTCTAGTATTTTTTGATCTTTAATGATCGTTAAAGACAATATACAAGTTCACCCCCCAGAGGGGGAAATAACTCTCAAAAACGAATGTTATATTCTAGACGGGTTTTTTAGAGGAGGCGATCAGGGATTGGTATTCGATCACGAGCCGGGCCACGGCTTCCGGTTCGCGCTTACGTTCCGCCGCATCAATGCGGGTCCGCAGGTCTTCAAGCCGCTGGCTGATTTTTTTTTGCTGCATGCCGGCCAGACAATCGCGAAAGGCTTTCTCGCGTTCTTCCGTCTGCCAATCCAGTGCGGCCAGACGCAGCAGGTCCTCGCGCAGCGCGGGTTCAGGAATTTGACGCAGCACAGCCGGCCAATCCATCTGGGCTTCCGTCTCATTCCCCAACAACAGGTTCCGGAAAATCTCGCCGAGCGCGCGGTTTTGAAAATCAGACTCTTTAAATTCGCCGAACGCCCGGCGCCGGATCGCGGCATCATCCATCATCAATACAATCAAGGTCAATTCCTCACGGGAAGCGCCCGGAACTTTGGCCGCAGGTGCAGCCGCTCGCGGTCCTGCCGGCCCCGCCCGCTCGGCCATGGCCGCGCCGCGCGTTTTGCGTTTGGCCAACTCCGTACGCAGGGATGTCTCGTCAATTTTCACAATCGACGAAAGCCGTGCCAAATAATGACTGGCCAAAATGGGGTTGCCGACTTTGGCCAGCGTATCCAAAAAATCACCCGTGATTTTGACTACGCCCAGCGGGTCCCGCACATTGTGAGCAGCCAGAGCAAGGTCCATTTTAAAATCAAAAAAATCCATGGCCTTATCCAGCAATTCCTGAAAAGCCGGAGCGCCTTTTTCTTTGATCCAATCATCCGGATCAAAACCCTCGGGCATGCGCACGAGTTTGACGTTCATGCCGCCTTCCAGAAAAACCTCAAGCCCCTTGAGCGAGGCCTGCTGGCCGGCCTTGTCGCCGTCATAGACCACCACGGCTTCTTCGGCAAAACGCTTCAGAACCTGCACGTGCTGAGACGTAAGCGCGGTTCCCAGCGTCGCCACGGCATTCTTAAAGCCCGCGCTGTAGAGTCCGAGAAAGTCCATATACCCCTCGACCACCAGCAGGCGAGGCTTCACGGAATCGATAAATTTTTTCGCAAAAAAAAGCCCAAAAAGTTCGCGCCTTTTTTGAAAAACCGGCGATTCCGGCGAGTTCAGGTATTTAGGGCCCTCGTCAGCGCCCGCCCCCAGCGTGCGGCCGCCGAATCCGATGACTTTTCCCTGCAAATTTAAGATGGGAAAAAGGACGCGGCCGCGGAACAAATCGTAAATGCGTCCGCCGGCGGATTGTTTGACAAGACCCGCTGCCAGCAGCGTTTTTTCCGGGTGGCCTTTGCGCGATAAAAAATCAAAAAGCCCCTGCCACTCTTCGCCGGCCCAACCCAGTTTGAATTCACGGATAAGATCATCGGTCAATCCGCGTTTGTGCAAGTAGTCGCGCGCCATGCGGCCCGCGGAGGGATCCAGAAGTTTGGCGTGGTAATAATCGCGCGCCAGCGCATGCAGTTCGTAAAATTTTTCATTTTCCCCGGCCGCGCTGCCTTCGCGCCTGCCCGTGCGCTCGGGCAGGCGGATATGCGCCCGTTCGGCCAGGGACTCGAGGGCCTCGGGAAAATTCATATTGTCATGCTTCATCAGAAAACTGAAAACATCCCCGCCTGCGCCGCAGCCGAAGCAGTGGAAGATCTGCTTGCCGGGATGGACCATAAAGGACGGCGATTTTTCTTGATGAAAGGGGCACAGGCCTTTGAAATTACTGCCGGATTTTTTGAGGGGAACGTACTGGGTGATGATATCGACGATGTCGCTGGCTTGGCGCACGTCGTCGACCGCGCGGTCCTGATGGGTCATGAAGGCAAAAGCACGGCACGCAACGCCGTCAGCGGGCCGTGCATCCACTCATGCAGGCGTACGGCAAGTTGGACAAGCCGGTAGCCGGTATAAGAATCGCCGTTTCCGAAAACCTGTTTTAATCCGCCCCACGGGCCGATCAAAACGGCCTGCGCAGCCAGGCTGAGCAGCAGCAGTTTGCTTATGATATTGAAAAAAACGGCGAGGCCGGACTCCACCACCGAAGAGTCGGCGGCCGGCAAAATAAAAAGCAGCCCCCAGAAAAGAAAACGCAGAATAAAAATCGTCCCTAAAGCGACCGCAAAAAAACTGGTCAACCCCAGCATTTCGTCCGAAAGGAAATCCAGGGCCGGCTTGAGCAAGGCGGCGGCTTGCAAGTAAAATTCAAGCGTTAAAACCAGGGCTGCCGCCACGGTGAGCGCTTCCAGAAAAGCGCGCGTGAAACCTTTTTTCAACCCGCCAAAAAATCCGAAGACCACGGCAAAAAGCACCAGCCAGTCAATCCACTGCAGATGGCTGAAGACAGATTTCCAAGCAACGCTGTTTGTGATTTGAATCCAAAAGTTATTGAGCATTTCCATGTTTTTTCTCTTATCCCTCGCGCGCGCGGGATTTTCTTAACGCAAAAATTTGACCGCTGAAACAGCGGCTACAGCCGCGGTTGAAACCCGTAAAGTAGCCGGCCCGAGCCAAATCTGTACAAACCGGCTGCCTTTCCGTTGAGCCGCCGCTTTGGCAGCGTCCAATTCACGCCTTGTAAAACCGCCTTCAGGGCCAATAAAAAGATTCACGCCCGCCGGCCTTGCGCCTGCGCTCTGTTGCAGCCAGATCTTGACCGGCAGGCCGCTTTCGGGCTCCGGATGAAAAAAAACGGCCTCCTCACCCAGGGGAATGATTTTGAAGGCTGCTTCCAAAGCGAGGGGCGCCGACAACTGGACTAGACGTGCATTGCCCGATTGCTTGGCCGCTTCGCGCGCTATCTTATACCATCGCTCAAGGACTTTCCCCTCCTTTTCTCCAGCCAGGGCCACGGCCGTCCGTTCCGTCAAAAGAGGATAAAACTCTGTCACTCCCAGTTCCTGGCATTTTTCAACCAGTTCCTCCATAACACCTTTAGCGGCAAAGGCGCTAAAAAGGCGTAAAGCCGGAAGATCGCTCACCGGTTCTTGCTGCGAAATCACTTGGCTCAGAAAGACCCGTGCTTCGCCTGTTTATTCAAAGGCCTCAATGCGCGCCAGAGCTTCATGGCCCTGCCCATCGGTGATCAAAATCGAGTCCCCGGGCTGCAAACGCAGTGTCTTGCGAATATGCCGGGTTTCAGAAGATGGAAGCCGGAGGGTTTGCCCCTCGCCGGTCAGA
>JAHFHF010000011.1:11284-58674 GCA_023247055.1 Candidatus Omnitrophota bacterium | reverse complement strand
CCCTGCCGATGTATCAGCGCGCGCGTCTTGGTATCGGCTATCTTTCGCAGGAACCGTCGATTTTCCGCAAACTGACCGTTGAAGAAAACATCATGGCCATTCTCGAAACGATCGACATTCCGCAGGGCGAGCGCCAGCGGCGGCTCAAACATTTGCTCAACGAACTCGACATTGCTTATTTGGCCAAAAACAAGGCCTATACACTCTCAGGCGGCGAACGCCGCCGCCTTGAGATTACGCGCGCTCTGGTGACCAACCCGTCGCTGATTCTGCTGGATGAACCGTTCAGCGGGGTGGATCCGATCGCCGTTTTCGAAGTGCAGAAAATTTTGCAGAAACTGAAGGCGCAGGGGCTGAGCATTCTGCTGACCGACCACAGCGTGCGCGAAACTCTGGCCATCACCGACCGCTCTTATTTGGTTTGCGAGGGCCGCATCGAAGTCTCGGGCACGTCGCAGTTTTTGGCATCCGACCCGACGGCGCGCGAACTCTATTTGGGCGAAAAGTTTTCGTTGAAATAAAGACGTAACGAGACGAGCGAGTTTCCCCCCTCTTAATCTCCCCCCGGAGAGCGCGGGGGGAGAAATAAAAGAGACTCTATGGTTTCCTACCCCGTGTTCTTCGGGGGAGGATTAAGGTGGGGGAGAAAGCATGAACTCATTACACAGTGTGAAGATTTAACACGTTTTGGAGGTAAACATGGACATTCGTTTCTCCGGTATGAAGATGACGATCACGCAGGGCATCCAGGCGCATTTTAAGGACAAATTATCGCGCCTTGACAAGTATTCGCCCAAAATTGTGGAATCGCATGTGGTTCTTAAAAAACAAAAATACGGTTATGAGGCCGAAATTACGCTGTTGAGTAAGAATTTCCGCGCCTGCGGCCAGGGCAAAGACAAAGACAACGTTTATACGGCCATTGATCAGGCCTGCGTCCGGCTTGAAAAGCAGCTCAAGCGGCACCGGGAAAAAGTGAAAATGCACCATGCCGGCGGTTCGGAAATCCAGATTCCGAAACTGCGCACGGCCAGAGAGATCAATGCACTCTCGCGCGCTGAACGCGGCTCCGGCCGGCCGATGATCATTCCTTCGGATGAATTTGCCGTCAAGCCGATGGCCGCCGGGGAAGCCAGCCTGCAATTGTCGCTCAGTCCCAAGCCTTTTCTCGTTTTTTTAAATGCAGGCACCAAAAAAGTGAACGTGATCTATAAACTAAGTGATGGGAACCACGGGCTCGTAGAACCGAAAATCTGATTGATCTCAAACGCAACGACCAGGAGGATGGCAGCAATGAAAATTACGGAGTTTTTGGATAAACGTGGAATCAAAATGAACATCGAGTCCTCGGACAAAGAGGACGTACTCAAGGAATTGGTGGATCTGTTGGCCGAGGTCAAGGATATCGGCGACAAAAAACTGATTCTCAAGGCCTTGATTGAACGTGAAAACCTTGGTTCCACCGGCATCGGGCAGGGGATTGCCATTCCTCACGGCAAGACCGACAAAGTAAAAGACATCGTGGCGGTCCTTGGGATCAGCCGCAAGGGCGTCAATTTCGATGCGCTTGACGGTGAATCCGTCTATCTTTTCTTTCTGCTCGTTGCGCCGAAAGAAAACCCGGGTCCGCACCTCAAGGCCCTGGCCCAGATTTCGCGCCTGCTGCGTGATTCGTTTTTCTGCGAGTTGATCAAGCGCTGTAAGACACCGGATGAAGTCTACGAACTGATCCGTAAAGAAGAAGAAAAAACTCAATAGGAAACGATTGAACATGCCGCCCCTGCCGTCTCAAGGTGAAAAGCCCATGAGTTTTTTTAAGTGGTTTTATCCCGGAATCGGGATCAAACGCTGGATCACTCTGTGTGTGGCCGGACTCGGCATGATTGTGCTTGTGGCCCTGCTTTCCGTTAAAACCATGTCAAAATCGAGCATTTTACTGGCGGCCTTTTTGACGGCTGTTTTGATCTTCGGCATCTTTCTTGTGTATATGGCAGTCAAAAACATCATGAGAATTTTTATTCGCGCCTTAATGCCGCCGCACCGCAATGCTCCGCTGGTCGAACTTGTGCACCAAAGGCGCCAGAGCGACACGCTTTCGCGGGGTCCGCGCGTGGTGGCCGTCGGCGGCGGTACGGGGCTGAGCACGCTGCTCTCCGGCATCAAACTTTACACCAGCAACATCACGGCCATTGTGACCGTGACGGACACCGGCGGGAGTTCCGGCCGTTTGCGCGATGAAATGGACATGCTGCCGCCGGGCGATATCCGTAACTGCCTTGTGGCCCTGGCCGATGCCGGGCCGCTGATCCGCGACCTGTTTCAATACCGTTTTGAAGACGGCGAAGGACTGAAAGGCCATAGTTTCGGCAATCTTTTTATTACCGCGCTTTCCAAAGTCACCGGCGATTTTGAAAAAGCCGTGACCGAATCCAGCAAAGTGCTGGCCATCCGCGGCCGGGTGATTCCCTCGACGCTGGAAAAAGTGACGCTGGTGGGCGAATTTATGGACGGTACCTCGCTTGAAGGCGAAACCACCATTACCGATGCCGCGAAACCGCTGCGTAGTATCCGCCTGAAACCCGATGACTGCCAGCCGCATCCGGAAGCGCTCGATGCCATTGAAAGCGCCGACCTGATCATTCTCGGGCCGGGCAGCCTTTACACCAGCGTGCTGCCGAATCTTTTGATTCCGGCCATCGGTGACGCGCTCGTCAAATCCGATGCCTACAAAATTTATATTCAAAACGTTATGACCCAGCCGGGCGAGACCGACCACTTAAGCGCCTGGGACCACCTGCGGGTTTTGCTGGAACACACGGACCCCCGCATTTTAAATGCCTGCATCGTCAACGCGGCCAAAGTGCCTGACGAGCTGCTTGAAAAATACCGGCAGAAGGGCGCTGTGCCCGTGGTGATGGACCTGGAAGATATCCGCGCCAAGGGCTATGAAGTCATTGAAGGCAATATTCTGCATGCGGACGGCCAGGTGCGCCATGATCCCGAAACTTTGGCCCAAATGATTTTCGAACATTACTTCAAAGTCACAAAGGCATTACAGGTTTAGGTTTTTATGAACGCAGAAAATCCACAGCCGCAAGGCATTGAAAAAAAGCTGGTCATCCGCAACAAGCTGGGCCTGCATGCCCGGCCTGCGGCACTTTTTGTGCAGACGGCCAATCAGTACGACTCCGACATCGACGTGGTCAAAGACGGCGAAAAGGTCAATGGCAAATCCATTATGGGCATCATGACGCTTGCGATCGGCTGCGGCACGGAAATTATCGTTTTTGCTTCAGGCCCGGATGCGGTCGAAGCGCTCGAGGCATTGGAAAAACTCATTCAATCCAATTTTGGCGAAAATGAATAGGCGCGAAATCAAACAACTCAAAGGTATTCCGGTATCGCCCGGCGTGGCCATCGGCAAGGCCTTTGTCTTTTTACGCGAAGATTCTTTCAATATTCCTCTGCGCAAAATCAAAAAATCCGAAGTGCCGCTGGAAATCGCCCGTTTTGAAGACGCGATTACGCGTACGCGTGCTGAAATCCTGGGCATCCGCAAAAAACTCTCGGGCCAGATCGGCGGCGAACACTCGGATATTTTTAATGCGCATCTCCTGATCCTGGAAGACCGCACGCTGATCGAAGACGTCATCGGCCACATCAAGGTGCAGTACATTGCGGCCGAACATGCTTTTTCGTCCGTGATCCAGAAATATTTCAGCGCCTTTGCGCAGATCGACGATGAGTATTTGCGCGAACGTGTCTCTGACATCAAGGACGTGTCGCGCCGCTTGCTGCACAACCTGCATGGCGAGAAAAAGAACGTGCTTGAGCACCTCGAAGAAGAAGTGATTTTAATTGCGCGCGACCTTTCGCCTTCCGATACCGCCTCGATGGATAAAGACAAAGTCCTGGCTTTTGTCACCGAGGTTGGGGGCCCTACGTCGCATACTGCCATTCTGGGCCGCTCCATGGAAATTCCGGCCATTGTCGGTTCTGACGGCGTTGCCCAAGAGATCAAGACCGGCGACCGCGTCATTGTTGACGGCACGCACGGCATCGTGATCGTCAATCCGGACAAAAAGATCATTGAAGAGTACACGCGCTACGGCAAACGTTTCTCCGCCATCATCACCGAACTGGATAAACTGCGCGACCTGCCCGCTGAAACCAAAGACGGCCGGCAGATCATCGTGGCGTCCAATATCGAATTCGGCGATGAAATCCCGTCCGTGCTTTCGCACGGCTCGCGCGGCGTCGGCCTTTACCGCACCGAATATCTCTACATGAACCGCCAGGACGTACCGACTGAGGAAGAACAGTTTAAGGCGTATCAGGAAGCGGCCAAAAAAATCGCGCCGCATCCGGTCATCATCCGCACGCTTGATCTGGGAGGGGATAAATTTTTATCCTCACTCGGCGTGCCGCAGGAAATGAACCCGTTTCTGGGGTGGCGCGCCATTCGTTTCTGCCTGGAGCGCGTCGATGTTTTCAAAAGCCAGCTGCGCGCCATTTTACGCGCCAGCGCTTACGGCAACTTGAAACTGATGTACCCTATGATTTCCAATGTGCAGGAACTGCGCGCTGCCAATAAAATCCTGGAAGAATGCCGCGAAGAACTGCGCAAAGAAAAGAAAAAGTTCGACCCCAAGATGGAAGTCGGCGCCATGATTGAAATTCCATCGGCCGCAATCACGAGCGATGTATTGGCCAAAGAGGCTGACTTTTTTTCCATCGGCAGTAACGACTTGATCCAGTATTCACTGGCCGTTGACCGCGTGAATGAAAAAATCGCCTATCTTTACGATCCGACGCATCCGGCCATTCTGCGTCTGATCCGCCAGATCATTGAGAATGGCCACGCCGCCAAACGCTGGGTAGGCTGCTGCGGTGAAATGGCCTCTGATGTCGCGATCGCCATTGTGCTGGTTGGCCTGGGCATCGATGAAGTCAGTATCAGCCCGTTTGTCCTGCCCAAAGTCAAAAAAGCGATTCGTTCCGTGAATTACACGCAAGCCCAGGCCATTGCCCAAAAAGCCCTGACCTTTGACACCGGCCGCGAAGTCCGCGATTATATTGATGCCGAGGTGCGCAAACTCGGCAAAGACCTGCTGGATATGTAAATTCGTAGTTTGTAGGGTCAGGCATGCCTGTCCCCTACAAACTTTGTAGTGGCAATTCATGAATTGCCACTACAAGAGCAAAAGAATAAATGTTATGAAGCGTAAAAATAAAATCAGCAGCACCGCTCAAATGGAAGCCTGGCTTTCAAGCCTGCCGGTGCAGGCCGCAGAAGCGCTGGCGCTCGGCAATAGTTTCTCTGCCCGCAATCGTTTTTCCCGTATCCGCAAGGTGCTTTTTTTTGGCATGGGCGGTTCCGCCATTGGCGGCGACATCTTGCGCGCCATCATGGATGACCGCTCGAACGCGCTTTTCAATGTCTGCCGTGAGAGCCGCTGGCCGCGCTGGATGGATGCCGAAACCCTGGTTATTTTCTCCAGTTATTCCGGCAACACCGGTGAAATTCTGGAGGCTTTTAAGCAATCCGTAAAATCCAAAGCCCAGCGGCTTGTGCTGACTTCCGGCGGCCGCCTGCAGGCATTGGCCCGGAAAAACAAGGTGCCCTGCCTGCAGATTCCGGGCGGCATGCCGCCGCGCTGCGCTTTGGGTTTCATGACCTTTTCGCTGCTGCCTGTGCTTGAAAAACTGGGCCATTTCAAAATCCCGTCCGCTGAAATCCGTGAAGTGCTGAGCATTCTGCGTAAAGTGCCCCGGTCCGAAATCAAACGTCTGGCCAAGCAGCTTTCGGGACAATCGATTTGTCTCTATTCAGCCGCGGGCTTTATGCAAGCGGCCGCGGTACGCTGGCGCGCCGAGATCGCCGAGAACGCGAAAATGCTGGCCTCGCACCATGCGCTGCCCGAGATGTTTCATAACGAAATCGAAGGCTGGGCCCATCCGGTTCGGGCCGTGAGGCGCTCGACTGCGGTTTTTCTGACTGACCACGAAGATCCGGCTGATTTAAAAGACAAAATCAAGGCCGCTTCGAAAATTATCCAAAGCCGGGGAGGCCGTGTGGTGAATCTGGCTTCACGCGGCAAAACGCGTCTCGCGCGCCTTTTTTCGCTTATCGTTTTCGGCGATTGGCTCAGCTATGAATTGGCCCTGCTGAACCGCGTCGATCCCATATCTATCGACGCCATTGCTGCCCTTAAGCAGGGTAAAAAATAGGGGTTCCCCCTGTTGCGCAGAAAGAACGAACACGGTATTTTCCTCGTCATTGCGGGCCCTGCAATGTTGAAGGGGCGAAGCAATCTCGTTTTGGTCTGGGATTGCTTCGTCGTCCGCTAAAAAGCAGCGGTCGCAATGACGAGGAATGAATGAACCCGGAGGCATGTATGTCCCAAAACAAAATCAAAGTTGTCTTGCTTTGCGCCGGTTACGCCACGCGCCTTTATCCGCTGACGAAAAACCAGCCCAAGCCTTTATTAAAGGTGGCCGGCCGGCCCATGATCGAGCACATTCTGGAGCGGCTCGAAGCGGTGCCTGATATCGACCACGTCTATGTCATTACCAATCACAAATTTGCCGGGCATTTTTCCGAATGGGCCAAAGGCTATCAATACCGAGCCCCGGTCACGGTGGTCGATGACGGCACCGATACCAACGAAAACCGGCTGGGTGCCATCGGCGACTTGGCGTTTGTATTGAAGTCCCAAAACGTGGGGGCGGAAGATATCATTATTGTGGCGGGTGATAACCTGTTCGATTTTGACCTGACAACCTTCGTTAAAACTGCCCAAACCAAGAGGCCTTATCCGGTTTTGGCGGTCTATGACGTCAAAGAGAAGGAAATGGCCAAAAAATACGGCATCCTTCAGGTTGACAGCCAGGGCAAGGCGCTGCAGTTCCTGGAAAAGCCCGAAAACCCCCCATCCACACTGGCTTCTTGCGGCCTTTATTGGCTGCCCAAAGAGACCCGCGCACTGCTTGACAGATATTTAGCCAGCGGCAATAATGCTGACCAACCCGGCCATTATATGCGTTGGCTTGCGGAGACCCACGGCCTCTATACCGCCCCGTTACAAGGGCGCTGGTACGACATCGGCGACCTGGAGTCTTATAAAACCGCCGATAAGCAATTTGCTACGAAGTAGTTTGTCTCTTTTCTCCCTCTCCCTTTTAGGGAGAGGGCGTGAATGACACATCGCCAACAGCGATGAGCATGATCGTCTCTGTCTCCGCACAGAGGCCGGGGTGAGGGTAGGATCGATTTCGCATTGGGAGAGGGAATGTTCAAAGTTCGCTACCAAATCAGTGAGTTGCGGACTCAGAATGACACGAAGATTTAAGATTAAATTTTGAAATTCGAAAGGAAGAATCATGAAAAAGAACCGCAATCTTTTTACCTCTGAATCCGTCAGTGAAGGCCATCCTGACAAAGTCTGCGACCAAATCTCGGACGCGATTTTAGATGCTTACCTGAAGCAAGACCCGCTGTCACGCGTGGCTTGTGAAACGCTTGTGACCACCGACAAAGTCGTGGTTGCCGGCGAAATCACGTCCAAAGGCCACATTGACGCGGAGAAAATCATCCGCCAGGTCATTACCGACATCGGTTACGACCGCGATGAACTCGGTTTCCAGGCCCAAACTTGCAAAATCGACAACGCCTTGCACGAACAATCACGCGATATTGCTATGGGCGTGGATACCGGCGGCGCCGGCGATCAGGGCATGATGTTCGGCTTTGCTACGGACCAAACGGAAGAACTCATGCCGCTTCCGATTACGCTGGCGCATAAACTCGTGCATTACCTTGCCGAAGTGCGCAAGTCGAAACAGATCCCTTATCTGCGTCCGGACGCCAAAAGCCAGGTTACGGTCGAGTACGATGAAAACGACCGCCCGGTGCGCATTGACGCCGTAGTTCTCAGCACGCAGCACGACGGTGATGTCACGCTTGAGACCATCAAAAAAGACGTCACCGCCCAGGTCATCCGCAAAGTGCTTCCCGTGGACCTGATCGACGATGCCACCAAGATTTTTATCAATCCGACAGGCCGCTTTGAAATCGGCGGACCGCATGGCGACACAGGCCTGACGGGCCGCAAGATCATCGTCGACACCTACGGCGGCATGGGCCGTCACGGCGGCGGTGCCTTCAGCGGCAAAGACCCGTCCAAGGTGGACCGTTCCGCCGCTTATTTCGCCCGCTACGTGGCCAAAAACATCGTGGCTGCCGGTCTTGCGAAACGCTGCGAAGTCCAAGTTTCCTACGCCATTGGCGTGGCTGAACCAGTTTCCATCCGCGTCGATACCTTTGGTACCGGCGTGACAGGCGATGATGATTTGGCCCAGCTTGTGCGTGAGACCTTTGATTTCACGCCGCGCGGCATCATCAAAACGCTCGATTTGCTTCGCCCCATCTACCGCCCGACGGCCGCTTACGGGCATTTCGGCAGGACCGAAGACACGTTTGCCTTGGAAAAGCTCAACGCCATTGATGCCTTAAAAAAAAAGTCTAGAACCGTAGCTGTTTAACCTGCTTTTGTCATTCTGAGCCGCCGCGTACTCGCGGACGGCGAAGAATCTCAGAGCAATAAAGCCCAGTGGTGTCATTCCCGCATGCTTCTAGCGGGAATCTCGGAACACCGAACAAATCCAGGGACTGGTCCCGGCGAAGTTTGAACGGACCTGTCCCTATACTAAAAAGGACCGGAGCCATGACCATGACCGCACAAAAAAACGATTACAAAGTCGCCGACATCACCCTGGCCGAATGGGGCCGTAAAGAAATTCAAAACGCCGAAAAAGAAATGCCCGGCCTTATGACCCTGCGCGCGCGCCACGGCAAAGACAAACCGCTCAAAGGCGCACGCATCGCGGGCTGCCTGCACATGACCATCGAAACCGCGGTCTTGATCGAAACGCTGATCGAACTCGGCGCCGAAATCCGCTGGTCGTCCTGCAATATTTTCTCCACGCAAGACCATGCCGCGGCCGCGATTGCAGCCAAGGGCATTCCGGTGTTTGCCTGGAAAGGGGAATCGGAAGAAGAATTCAACTGGTGCATCGAACAAACGATCGAGTGGCCCGGCGGCAAAGGCCCGAACATGATCTTGGATGACGGCGGCGATCTCACGCGCATGATGCATGAAGACCGCTATGCCTCGCTCATGAAAGACGTGCTCGGTCTCAGCGAAGAAACCACGACCGGCATTCACGCGCTCGATAAAATGGTGCTCGCGGGCAAACTGAAATGCCCGGCCATCAACGTCAACGACTCGGTCACCAAATCCAAATTCGACAACCTCTACGGCTGCCGCGAATCACTCTTGGACGGCATCAAGCGCGCAACCGACATCATGATTGCGGGCAAAGTGGCGGTCGTTGCGGGCTTCGGCGATGTGGGCAAAGGCTGCGCACAGTCCCTGCACGGCATGGGCGCCCGCGTCATTGTCACGGAAATCGACCCGATCTGCGCTCTGCAGGCGGCGATGGCCGGCTATGAAGTCACGACCATGGATGAAGCCGCGGCTCAAGGCAACATTTTTGTGACCACGACCGGCGTCTGCGACATCATTACGGTCGACCACATGAAGAAAATGAAAGACATGGCCATCATCTGCAACATTGGGCATTTCGACATTGAAATCGACGTTGCCGGCCTGAAAGCCATCCCGGGCATCAAGAAAATCAACATCAAGCCCCAGGTCGATAAATACACCCTGCCGAGCGGCAATTCACTCCTGCTTCTCGCCGAAGGCCGCCTCGTCAACCTCGGCTGCGCTAATGGCCACCCGTCGTTCGTGATGAGCAATTCCTTCACGAACCAGGTCATCGCCCAGATCGAACTCTTCAAGAACGCCGCGAAGTATGAAAACAAAGTCTACCGCCTGCCCAAAGCCCTCGACGAAGAAGTCGCGCGCCTGCACCTCGAAAAAATCGGCGTCAAACTCGAGAAGCTCACGCCCAAGCAGTCCAAGTATCTGGGTGTGGATGCGGCAGGGCCCTTTAAGCCGGAGCATTACAGATACTAGTGATTGGTGATCGGTGACTGGTGACTGAGAACAGTTTCTCAGTCGAGGGTAGAAAAGAGGATTTATGACCAAAGATGAGATTCTTAAAAAAATCCATGAAAACAAAGCCGAACTAAAACGCCTGGGCGTCAAACGCCTCGCTCTTTTTGGCTCTCATGCCCGTGGGCAGGCGACGAGCAAAAGCGACCTGGATTTTTTAGTTGAATTTGATAAGAAGACCTTCGATGCCTACTTTGACCTCAAAGAATTTCTAGAAAAAATCTTTCAGCGTAAAATTGACCTCGTGCTTCCAGATGCCATCAAACCCCGCCTGCGTGCCAACATTCTCAGCGAACTCGTCGATGCCGCGTGATTATAAAGTTTATCTAGACGACGTTCTTCTCGCGATTACGCGCATACAAACCTATACAGCCGGTTATACCCAAGAAAAATTTTGCGATGATCTTCGTACGGTCGATGCCGTTGTTCGGAATCTGGAAGTCATCGGCGAAGCCGTGAAGCATTCCGCAAGATATCCGTGATCAAAGACCCGAAGTGGAATGGCGCAAGATAGGCGCCTTAAGAGATATCCTTGCCCATGAATACTTTGGCGTGGACCTTGAAATTATTTGGGACGTGGTTACCAATAAACTTCCCGGTCTCAAAGAGCAGGTTCAGAAGTTGCTGTAGGCAGAGCGTGTCAAAAGTAAAGCCCTGACCCCAAAACACTGAATAATCGGAGGCGTTACTGATAGTGCCATGCTGCCAGCCCAGCACCGACAGTAACGCCTCCCGTTTACGTTTAACAAATGAGGGGCAGGTTGAACTGGCCGCGACACAAAAAACCGGTTTATACGAAAAGCACCAATTGTGCCGCCGGCGGCACAATTTGGCACAAATTGTGGTGACAGACACTTTTTTGGGGACGGTCAAACCAGTTATGTCCGTACCCCTGAGGCATAGCTGCTTTCTCTGAAGGAGGAAATATGGTAAATTTCATTCACTATAAATCTTCGGAGCCGAATCCCAAAGATGTTTGTATTTCATCTTGGGATTTATTTCAAGGGAGTGAAGCATTTACACAGCTGAAGGTTTTGGTAGAAGGCAAGATGGGGCTTGATAAAAATGATTTTGAGGTCAAATGGAAGAAAGTTGTGACTGACTTTCAAAAACAGATAGCAGAATGGGGAGGCGAGACTTCCCTGCTCAACATAAAATTATATTTTTTAAAAAGAATTTGTAACGCTTTGGCCCAATATCAATTGTATAAAGACAAACAGGTCTGTGACATTGTGCTCAATGATGTAGGGCTGAAAGCTGTCGGGGAGCGTAATCCGGTTGGTTTGATAGTGGGGCGTGAAATTTCAGATGAATTTGGTGTGCTATTTACTATCGAGAAAGATGACGGGCAGCGAATCGCGCATGAGTTTTTCGACTAAGAGACATTACGGAGGCATCTATGCCGGTAACCGTAACCGGACGCCGTCCGACGGGGAGGGGTAAGTAGGGAAGCCACGGTACGGTACGGCGGTAACCGGACCAGGTCGCTTTAAGTCGTTTTTATTCGGCGCTTCCAAACACGCACTAATTTTTATAATATAACTCTCAGGTTGCTGACATCCCGGCTCACGCTGGGCGGTTCGGCGGAAAAATCGGAATCCCTTCTCAGGGACAATGCCCGCAGCCCGCAGCCCGCGGCCGATACGATTCTCCCTCAAAAAATATGGCTGTTTATATGGCTATTTAGCCATATCTGTGCTATATTCTTAAGGAGGAGTCGTGAGTGACTTCGAATGGGATAAGGGGAAAGAAGCCTTCAATTTTCAAAAGCATAGGGTTGATTTTTATACTGCGGCCAGGGCCTTTAAAGATCCAGATAGAAAGATTTTCAAAGATACGGGTCATAGCCATTTCGAGGATCGGTTTTATTGCATCGGCAAGGTGGATGGACAGATTCTTACGGTAAGATATACGCTTCGCGACCAAAAGATACGGATTATCGGCGCGGGATTCTGGCGAAAGGGGAAACTGTATTATGAAAAGGGTTAAGCGTGAATCGGATATGCCCAAGGGCAAACTGGTTCGGATCCACGACTTTTTACCGCCGCCGGATCAATTAGTGCTTCCGGAAGAAACGGTTAAGGTGACGATTGCATTAAAGAAATCGAGCGTTGAATTTTTTAAGAAGCAGGCTCGGAAACAGCATGCCAAATATCAAAAGATGATTCGCGAACTTTTGGATCAATATGCGTCCCGCTATAAAGCTGCCTAGTAAGTAACCAGTAAACCGGAGGCGCCCCTGGTAGTGCCATGCTGGCAGTTCAGCGTTTAGAATTTCCGGAGACAATACGGCGGCCGGCCGCACAATTCGCGGAATTCCGGGGATGTCCCCCAGATTTCCCGGTCTTGAGATTGCTTCAGCTTCAGTGGAATGTTGCTTCGCAATGACAAAGCCAAATACAGGTGTCAGACAGGCACTTTTTTGGGGACAGTCATCGGTTAGTCCGCAGACGTGCCAAGTACAATCTAAGAGAGTAAACAAATTGGTCAAATGAAATGGAGTAACCGGGCGCCGTCCGGAGGGAGACATTACGAAGTCGATTTATTTCGCCAGACTCATCGCGTCTGTCTCCGCTTGTCTGTGACAACATCACTCTAACGGGGTTTTAACCTCTCCCCCCGGACGGCGTTCTGTTGCTTCATATGCCCAACAAAGGGAACTCCAGGTAAGATTTTTCTTTCATGACAGCCGATGAATTCCAAATGTTTGTTGCGGATCAGCTCGCGGAACTGAAGGGGCTGTGCATGAAGCGTATGTTTGGGGCCGTGGGGATTTATTTGGACGGTGTCTTTTTCGGAATTTTGGATGAAGGACGGTTGTTTTTTAAGACGAATGATGCTACCCGCAAAAAGTATACAGCCGCGGGCCGTGGGCCGTTCACCTATGAGAAAAAGGGCAAAGGCGCGGTTCCTGCTAAGACAGTCGCGCTTAAGCGTTACTATGAAGTCCCTCTCGAGGTGCTTGAGAAACGCAGTGAGTTAGTTCGCTGGGCTCGAGAGGCCGCAACACTTCCTCGTTGAACAAAGAAGGGGACCCGCCGGAAAATGGCGAGGTCCCCTTTTGCTTTGGCACCAGGGAATTACTTGCCGCGTGAGAGAAACACGTTTTTGATGTTTTCCCGCAGATCCCCATGCGCTTTAGCCTGCGTCAGCATGGCTTGCCACTGAGCGCCCATCGATTCAATAACGGCATCGCCGACTTTCTCCATGTCCGCACCCCATGATTTTTTGATTCTCGTTTTGAGGATCTCGACCTGAACTTCGGTCATGGCTTTGCAGAAACTCTCAGACCATTTCTGAGCCGCTTTTTCCACGGGGCAGCAAGTTTGCGAAGCCGGTGCTTTGTTTTCGGTTTCTTGAGTTTGACAGGTTTGGGTATTCTTATCACATTCTGACATAAACAACTCCTTGGGTTAAATACTTGCAAATCGCAAGTGATTTAGATTCTACCAAGACGGTTGCAAAAAGCAAGTGTTTATTTTTTTACCTGTTTTTGCTATACTGCGGCATGAAAATTTCAAAAAAAGGCGAATGCCGTTCCTGCTGTCCGATTGCCAATGGGCTGGACATCCTCGGCGACCGCTGGACACTGCTGGTCATTCGCGACATGCTCCTGATGGGGAAGCATGAGTACCATGAGTTTTTGGCCGGGCCGGAGGGCATTGCGACCAATATCCTGTCTGACCGTCTCAAGGGCCTGGTCTGTCTCGACATCATTCAAAGCCGCCAGCACCCCGATCATAAGACAAAAAAACTTTATTACTTGACGCAAAAGGGCAAGGAACTTCTTCCTTTAGTCGTTGAACTGATTCTGTGGAGCGGTACGCACTATCCGGCCGCCGACATGCCGCGCGAGCGTTTTAATCAAATCAAAAAGAACCCCAAGAAAATCATTAAAGACTCTCTGCGATCCATTGACGCCTGGGAAAAGCAGAACCTTAAATAGGTGACTAGAAGATAAAGGTGCCGGGAGTGACGGGTTCATAAATGGTTCAAAGACGATGTGAATGGCCGGGAGAGGATCCGGCGATGATTCGGTATCATGATGAGGAATGGGGTACGCCTGTTTATGATGACCGGATACACTTCGAGTTTCTGGTGCTTGAGAGTGCTCAGGCGGGGTTGAGCTGGCGCATCGTATTTAATAAACGTGCGAATTATAAAAAGGCATTTGCTCATTTTAACGCAGCCAAAGTTGCGAAGTTTGGCACGGCGGAGATCCGAGAGCTTCTTAAGAATCCTGGCATTGTACGTAATAAACTTAAGATTAATGCGGCGATCAGTAATGCGCGCTGTTTTCTTGAGGTCCAAAAAGAGTTCGGTGGTTTTTCAAATTACATATGGCGTTTTGTCGGCGGCAAGCCCAAGCGGAACCGCTGGAAATCCCTCCACCAGCTGCCTTCCACTTCGCCTGAGTCTGATGCGTTAAGCGCTGATCTGAAGAAGAGAGGGTTTAAGTTTGTGGGCTCTACCGTAATCTACGCTCATATGCAGGCGACCGGTCTTGTGAATGACCATCTCGCCGGCTGCCCTGCAGGAAGAAAGGGACAGGGAAGTTAACACAGACGGTGCCAGGCACCCATTGAGGGGACAGGCATAAACGATGATCCGAGACTGAAGATGAACAAAAACGGAGAAAGCACATGACAACCTCAACCGAAATCAAAAAAATCAATATTGCGACGTGCCTCTGGTTCGACAAAAATGCCGAAGAAGCCGCGAAATTCTATGCCGAGACTTTCCCCAATAGCCGCGTCACGGCGGTGCACAAGTCACCGACTGATTATCATAACGGCAAGGCCGGCGATGTGTTGACGGTCGAGTTTACGGTGCTCGGCCAGCCCTTCGTCGGACTGAACGGCGGCCCCAATGTCCCGTTTACGAATGCAGTCTCGTTTCAGGTGTTCACGGACACGCAGGAGGAAACCGACCGCTACTGGAATGCGATCGTGAAGAACGGTGGACAAGAGGTCGCCTGCAGTTGGTGCAAGGATAAATTTGGGTTAAGCTGGCAGATCGTGCCGCGGGTGTTAATCGAGGCGATCACGGACCCTGACACCGCATCCGCAAAGCGTGCAATGGAAGCGATGATGCAGATGGTCAAGATTGACATCGCCAAAATCGAGGCAGCCCGGCGTTAACGGGACGCCGTCCTCAGGGAGACGTTAGCAATCGGAAGGGTTAGCGGGGACAGTCATTGGTTAGTCCGCAGACGCTTGTCCGGTGCTTGTCATTGCCGCTTTGATCGTTGTGAAAAGGTTGTATAATCTCAGTTATGGTTTTTGCGCTTAAAGTTCTCATTTCCGCAATTTTAATTTCCTATGCAGCGTGGTTGGCTGGAAAAAAGCCAGGGCTGGCAGGTTTCATTATCGCTTTGCCGCTGTCTTCGCTGCTCAGTCTGGTGTTTTCTTACGCGCAATTCCGGAATATGGATAAACTCAATCAATATGCGATATCCATCTTGGCGGCTGTACCTTTATCGCTGGTATTTTTTATTCCTTTTGTTTTGAATAAGTGGCTCAAGATGAATTTCCCCGCGACCATAATTTCGGCACTCATTCTGTTGGGCATCGCCTACTTTATTCATCATAGTTTTTTCAAAGCCAGATAACCGGACGCCGCTCCCCGAAAAAAACCAACGCGATCAGCAATCTCAAGGAGAAAAAATGCAAAAGAATAAGCTGGGGATGGGGATGATTTTGATTTTGCTCATGAGTGCGGGCCTGTCCCCTAAGGTTTTTTGTGAACCTGTTGGAGAGCATGCACAAGTCCGGGACGTTGTGAAGTTAGTCCGCGAAGCAGCCGCCTTGGTTGAAACCCAAGGAGAGGACGCTTTCCCTGAATTTCGCAAGCCGGGCAGCAAATGGCTGCATGATGAAATTTATATTTTTGTGGAAGACCCCCAGGGGCAGGTGCATGTCAATGCCCCCCAGCCGGCGATTGAAGGACAGAACATTATTGACTTCAAAGATAAAGGCGGAAAACCCCTTGTCCGTGATTACATTAATCTCGTCCATCAACACCCGAGCGGCGAAACCTGGGCGCATTATCAATGGAACCGCCCTCCTTCGGGAGCGATTGCCTGGAAATCCTCTTTTGTCAAAAGCGTGAAAGCTCCGTCCGGAAAAGAATATCTTGTCGGCTGCGGTTTATACGATTTGCCCACCGATAAAATGTTTGTAGAGGACACGGTCATGAGTGCCGTACAGCTTCTGGAACAACAGGGGACGGCCGCTTTTAAGACGCTCAATGACAAGACGAGCCAATTTCAATATAAAGACGTTTATATTTTCGTGCTGGATGAAAAGGGCGTGCAGCATGTTGACGCCGATCCCGCGCAGATCGAAAAAAATATCATGGGCTTGCAAGACGAAAAAGGCAAGCCGGTGGTTCAAGAGATGCTGGCATTGATTAAAGAAAAAGAATCCGGCTGGATCGAGTACTGGTGGCCCAAGCCCCATGAAACCACGCCGTCAAAAAAATATTCCTATGTGCATCGTGCGAATGTGAACGGTGAAACTTTCTTGGTTGGCTCAGGCGTCTATTTAGGATAATCGGGCGCCGTCCGGTGGGGAAGGGTAAGCTTCGCTGCAATAAAGCGCTTCGGTCTTGAGATTGCTTCAGCTTCAGTGGAATGTTGCTTCGCAATGACAAAGCCCAAGAAGGAATCATGTGAGAACAAATCAAAGTTTTAGCTGTTCGCTTTTAGCGATGGTCATGATGATAACTGTCTTAATACAAGCGGCCTATGCAGACGGTCAGATAAAATTTAAGCATATTCCTGTTCAATACATCGTTGCGTTGGGCGATGCGGGCGCAAACTCTGGGAATGATGCGCAATTGTGGGGACTGTGGCGTCACGATCCAGGGCCGCGGGGATGCAGGTTGGAAAATTACGAGATCTTAAAAGCTGTCGGTGTTGCCCCCGCACAATGGGCCTTTGACAAAAAAGATTGGTGGCTTGAGGAACATGGCTTGCTTATGGAGAAGCCAACCTTTCCGCTGCCCCCCGGCAAATATGTAGTGACCGGTGGGCGCGAAGTCACGAGCGTGCTTACTGTGGGCGCTATGGACGAAAACGGTTCGCAGCCCTGGCAACTCGATCATGGCGCGAAGCTTTATGATGTGACGCACCTGCCTTGTCGAGCGGCCCGCTATACACCGGCGGTAAACGATACGGATTGTGCGCCGGACAAGGTAGAAAAAGCAGCCTTTCCGTTGGCGCCTGGAGTTTCATTGCCGGTCATCGAGGGATGTCACAAAAAAGATTACGCGGTTCTTTTTGTGATCGGTGTGGCTGAGAATCATTTAAGATGAATCCAAAAGTAAAGATTACAAAGACAGAGATTCTTTCGGATAATTGGTATCGTGACCGGCCAGGTCTAGTGAGGAGGGGGTAAGTTTCGTGTATAAATCTTTGATTCTGAGATTGCTTCAGCTTCAGTGGAATGCTGCTTCGCAATGACAAAATCCAAAACGATACTGCACAGAAAGTACCAAATGCCTTTTTAGAGGCAGGCAATAAGCAGAGAGGGAGCTGAGCATCGACAACAGGCACCGAACAGTGTCTGCCAGAGATTTTCACCAATTAGGGTATCAGGAAATACATCCGCCAGGGCTTAGTGCTTGGCGGATTTTTTATTTTTGCTTTTTACTTTGGCAGTGTCCGGCATTTCGGACAATGATGCAGCCTGGGCGAATAGTTCAGCCCGGCTTTAAAATTGTGTAACTCTCACAAAATAAAGCGGTTAGAGCAAACTATTCGCGTTTCTTTTTCTTGGCATATTTCTTGAGTCTCATACCACCGTAAGGCCTCATGGGAATTTGCCTAACAGCCGGGTCTGGGAAACGAGGCGCGCGATGCTTGCCCTTTTTTTTGTTGGTCTACCGCACCAGAAGATCCATCAACGGTTTTTGCAGAAAATGACAGGCGGAGACTACGTTATCTATCCATGCACCGTGGAAGAAACGCATTTTCCTCAAGCGCTATTGGCACGCGATAGCGGCAATGCCGTGTGGTTTTTCAATGATATTTATTACGATCTGCACCCTTTGCTCAAAGGCCGGCAAGTACTCGCGCGGCATGGGCTGCGTTTTGGGCCCTGGACTAACGAGCGCCGCGCTGGATGCATTAACCATTTTATCGATTTTTGTCTGGCCGGGGGCTTCCCTGAAGAAGCGGATTACAGACAGTTTGGCGTTCATCCGGACAAAATCAAACGTGTGGGTCACACTACTTTTTTTGAAATTCCTAACTGGCCGGTGCAGCCGAATGCGGTGCTGTTTTCTTCGACTTATTACCGGAATTGGAATCATTATGCAAACCTAAAAATGATTCTTGAGAATCTTGATCCCAGCTTGCACGGATATGTAACGATTCATCCCGAAACGCCGGCGGAAATTCAAAGAATTTTTTTCGACGTTTGTCTCAAGAGAAAAAATCTGACTTGGCTCAATTCGCAGGAAGATCTTTTGGAAGCCATGGCTTTTTGCCGCTGGAACGTGGCGGGCGGCATTAGTTCGGTCTGTACCGCGTTCTGGTTTCAGCGTAAGCCGGTTCTTTTTTTACGCGGCAGGATGGGCGCTAATCCTTTAAAAGGATGGGGCTGGTTTCGCGTTCAAAGAAATATAAGGCAGCCTTTTTTTGATGAGGTGCTTGAGGAGAGCATCAAAATAACGTATGGATTCCAGTTTAACCGCCGCCTGCTGGAACAATCGAAACCTTCGGAGGCGGCGCTTAAAATGTTTTATCCTTCTAATTTTGACCGGCAGTTAACACAAGAAAGAATAAGGGCGTGTCTCGACGAATTAGAAATTAATTTTTCCCCCAATAGTACAGCACAGGACGCTCATGCGAAGACAAATTCTTCTTAATCTGGTCACCGGCTATGCCGGCAAGGGACTGGGAGCGCTGCTGGGCATTTTTCTTATACCTTTTTTGATTCATAAGCTGGGCGCCGCTGCTTTTGGCATTACGGTCTTGACGGAATCCGTGATCGCCGTGATCGAAGTGGCCAGCATGAGTGTGCGAACTGCGCTTTCACGCAATCTTACTTTTTGCCTTTTTCAAGGAAAAACCATGGAATTTATGGAAAACTTGATTGCAGGGCGGCGCATTCTTTTCGTGCTGGCGCTGCTGATGCTGAGCGTGGGCACGGGTATCAGTATTTATGTGCCGCAGTTTTTGCGTATTCCCGTTCATTTAGTTCATCCGGCGCAGGGTCTCTTTGGCCTCATGACGGCTTCATTTACCATGACCCTCTTGAGCATTCCATACTGGTCTGTGCTATACGCTAACCAGCGCTTTGATTTAATCAACATTTCTTATTCCGCAGCCTTGCTCTTCAGAGCCCTCTGTCTTTTTACAGCCTTCAGCCTGCTTTCAGAGCGCTGGCTTTCGTTGACGACCTACGGTTGGATTTATTTTTGGGTTATCGCACTGCAAAATTATTTTGTTTACCTGAGCTACCGCAAAGTCATGCCGCCGGATCCCCGTTTTGCAGGCTCACAGCCCGACCGCAAAGCAAAAGAAATTTTCGCCTTCAGTTTTTATACGGCCTTCAGTAATTTTAATGTTTTTTTGTGTCAGGCGTTGATCCAGATTATGATCAATATTCTCTTGGGAACGGCAGCCAACGCACTTTACGCAGTCGGAGTAAAGTTTTCAACCACGCTTCGCAGGATTTTTCAGGATTCGGCCTGGACCTTGACGCCTACGGTAACAGCGCTGGCTGCACAAAATGACAGCGGCCGGCTGAAAGAACTTTTTTTCGGGTATGTCAAATTCGTCACTTTGGCGCTAAGCCCAATGGGCTTTTTTTTAATTATTTTCTCCGTCCAGATTCTTGCCCTGTGGGTGGGCCCGGAATTTTTGGCGGCCGCTCCCATCATGGCGCTGCATGTCGCCGCGATGATAGTCGTTTTGCCCTTTCGGATTACCAGTTCCATTTATAACGCTTATGCAAAAATGGAAGTTTCCTGTGCGATCAATTTAGGGTACACCGTTCTTTTGCTGGGGATTTCTTATGCAGCCATAAAAGAATTTCAGGCAGGTCTTTTGACTGTCATCAGCCTGGATGCGGCTCTCAATCTTGCGGCGCTTGGGTTCGGGTCCTATTATGCCTGCAAAATTGCCAAGTTTTCATGGCGGGAACTTTGGCTGAAGAGTTTCGCGGCCCCTGCGCTTCTGGCCGCGGGGCTTTGGGGAACTATTTTTTTATTTCTGAGCGTCTGGGCGCCGCCTTTAACTGCCATTTCGCTTTTGTTGATAATAACCGGCCTTGGTTTTTTAGCGGCGGTCTATGTTTTTTTGAGTTTTGTCGTTATTTTGGACGCGCGAGAAAAAGAATTTGTTATGAGTGTTCTTCGAAAAATTAAACTTCGTCTTACCTTGCGCGAACATTAACTCCTTTCTGAGAATGATAAGCTGTTGCTTTTCAGGGTTGGCCCTATAGGCCTGCGATTGAGAACCTGATAAAGTATGAAAGACAAAAGGAGGAAAGAAATGAAAAATACGGCGCTTAAAACAGCGGGTGTTTTTTTTGCCTTTTTGGCAGTGGTTCAAGCGGTGCGGTTTTTTAAACATGTGACTATCGTAGCCGGCGGAACAACGCAGATTCCCCTTTGGGTGAGTGCCATAGCCGCTGTCATCACGCTTCTTTTGGCCGTCTGGATGTTTAGCGCTGCGAGAGCAAAAAATTAGAGATTGCCTTATGAAAACAGAAAAAAAGATAAGGATCGAAGATTACCGCAGGGCCGATTATCCCATCGAACCTCTTTTTCTTGAGCGATGGTCGCCGCGTGCGATGAGCGGAGAGGATTTGACGGAACAGGATTTTTTTATGCTTTTCGAGGCCGCGCGCTGGGCGCCTTCAACCTATAACGAACAGGAATGGCTTTTTTTATATGCACGTCGTGACACGCCGTCATGGCCTGTTTTTTTCGACCTGCTGGTGGAAGGCAACCGTGCCTGGTGCAAGAACGCCGCGCTTCTTGTGGTGATTGTGGCGCATAAAGTTTTTAATAAAACCGGCCAGCCCAACCCCGTGCACTTATTTGACTGCGGGAATGCGTTTGAAAATCTTGCTTTGCAGGGCTCCTCGATGGGGCTTGTGGTGCACGGCATGCAGGGTTTTGATTATGAAAAAGCCCGGGTGGTATTGAAGGTGCCTGACGATTATGCGGTGGCCGCCATGTTTGCCGCCGGACGCCCTGGAGATCCGTCTGATTTGCCCGAGAATTTACGCAGCCGTGAAGTTCCTACGGGGCGTAAGCCGGTTCGCGACATTATCTGCGAAGGCGCCTTCCGGAAAAAATAGATCACCGCTTGACATTCCTGCGATAATAGAATTATACAAAAGTTTAAGTCTGTGTCGTCTTCCGCATGATTTGGACCGCAGTTTATCCGCAATCCTAAGTTTTATCACGACGGCATTCCGCAGCTATAACTTTTGAAATTCTCTCTTAAGGAGTGCGTCCATGAAAAATAAAAAATCAAAAATAGTTCGAAAAATAGTCACCCTTCCAGTTGTTGCAGTTTTCGTATTCAGTCAATGCTTGCCCGTCAGCTTAGCCGAGGATCCGGTTTTAGTCCCTGTCGAAACAGCCGCGCCGGTCATTTCCGCGGATAACGTGACTTCGTCTCAGGTTTCAGCTTCAGTTTCCTCTGATTCGACGGCCGATTTTTTAAATCCGAATCCGCTCTCAGCCCACGTACCTTCACCGGATGAAAACCTTGTGCAGGCACTGCAAGCGCATCCGGCGCAGATTCAAAATTTAAATTTGCTCTATGGGACTTCCGTGACATCTTCTGGCCCATCCACAGAATATGATGGCGATACTTTGGTCAAAATTACCAGTGCCGCCGGTTATCAGCAGGAAAATTTTTTAAATTCTTTGCAGGCTGCCGCCGGTCTTTACCGTGCCCTGCAGGCCAATTCCGCGCAGCGTCTGAATTTTAATAAGGCCTACAAAACCTATCTGCCGCCCGCCGGTTCGCCGCGCAGCGTTGACCGGGAAATCGTGTTCAGCGTGACAGCCAATGTTTATTTTGAGCAAGCTAGTTTTTTGGCAGACGTTTTGGGGATGAGCCTGACGCTGGCTTTGAGGACGGCGTCGAACCAGGCCCAAAATCTTAATTTGCTCTATGGGACTTCGTTTAAAATGTCCGGTCCGTCGACGGCCTACGACCATAAGGTGATTATCGATATCACGACCGTCCCGTCCTATGGTGTGGCAGATTTTATGAAATCTTTACAGGCAACGGCCAGTCTTTACCGGGCGCTGCAAGCCAATACTCCGGTGAAACAGACTTTCAATGAGGCCTATCAGATGTACTTGCCGTCTCTGGGAACGCCAAACACCATTGACCGCGGCAAGCTTTTCGGCATCACGCATGATCCTAATTATAGTCAAACCGCGCTGCTCACCAATCTAGCAGCGTTGTCCGTGCCTTCTTTGAAGCTGTCACTGGCACTGCAGAAAAATTCAGCTCAAGCTCAAAACCTGAATTTGCTTTATGGGACATCTTTTAAAAGCATGGGAGCATCTACGGCCTATGAACGTTATGTGCTCACGGCAATTACCACGGGCGCAGGCTATGCTCAGGCGGGTTATCTGACTTCTTTGCAAGCGGCCGCCGGTCTTTATCGCGCTTTACAGGCCAATGCCGAAGCCCGGAAAATTTTCAACAAACTTTACAAAACTTATTTGCCGCCTGCGGGTTCTCCGACAGCGGCTGACCGGGAGGTGCTTTTAAACGTCACCCGCAACACGGGCTATACGCAGGACAATTTTCTGAAAGCCTTGGTCACAGCTCCGGCCGCAGCCCTTACGCTATTTAGCGCGACTTCTTTTTGGAACACCCCTTTGTCTGATGATCAAGCCATTCATTCCGATTCAAATGCGATGGTCCAGAATCTGGTAAGTCAGACTTTGCTGGCGGGGCCTTGGATTAACACGCGAAGTTACAGCACGCCGCTGTATCTGGTAAACGCGGATACGCCGAAAGTGCCGGTGACGATCATCCAAAACGGTCAGCCTTTAATTTATACCGCGCTTTATGCCGCGGCGCAGCAAGGCGTTCCTGTTCCGGCAGAGGCCATACCGTCCTCCGGAACTGACGGCCATATTACAATTCTGGATACCAGTTCTGGAAAACTTTACGAATTTTGGCAGTTTAGAAATGTGAACGGGCAGTGGCAAGCCAGCTGGGGCGGGATGATCGAGAACGCTAGCACGTCCAATGGTATCATGCCGATTGTCACCAATGCTCAAGGAGGCCGGGAATATTGGGGCGCCACGGCAACCAGTTTGCCGGTCATTGGCGGCGCTATTTTGCTGCGTGAACTGGCGGCCGGTGTGATTCCGCATGTGTTGGCAGCGGCTATTCCTGACCCAAGCCGCGCTTTTGTTTATCCTGCGGAAAGAAGTGATGGCTCAGCGTCAGGAACCGGCAGCATTCCAGAAGGAACAATCTTCCGGCTTCCCGCTTCCTATGTCATTGATCCGGCTTTACCGCCGGTGGTGCGTATGATTCTTACGGCCCTGCGCGACTATGGTATGGTCATAAGAGACCGCGCGGGTGCCGTTACTTTCTTTGGCGAAGACCCGGCACAATACGGCCCCGGGGATCCTTACGCAGCCTATTATGGCGGTCTGGCCTTGTGGGATGTGATGAGAAAGATTCCCTGGAACCAATTGCAGGTGGTTAACCTGTGATTTGGTGATAGACGGCATCATTTGTTAAAATTTGGTGCATGACTGTGGTTTCAGGTTAGGTCTGATAGGCGCATTCAACTTGCGTATAAGGGAGAACTTCTATGAATTTCATTACGGTTGGTAAGGAAAATTCGACGCCCATCCATCTCTATTACGAAGACCATGGTTCGGGAAAACCGGTGGTGCTGATTCACGGCTGGCCTTTGAGCGGACGTTCGTGGGAAAAACAGGTGCCGGCGCTGCTTGAAGCAGGTTATCGCGTCATTACTTATGACCGCCGCGGCTTCGGAGAGTCCAGTAAGCCGGCCACAGGCTACGATTACGATACGCTGGCTGATGATTTGAATACGCTCATGACCACGCTTGATCTTAAAGATGCCGCGATCGCAGGTTTTTCAATGGGTGGGGGCGAAGTAGCGCGCTGCCTGGGTAAGCACGGCTCTAAGCGCGTGAGCAAGGCCGTTTTTATGGGGGCTGTTCCGCCCTTCCTGCTTAAAACCGCCGACAATCCCGGCGGAGTCGATGGCAGCGTTTTTGAGGGCATCAAGAAGGGCATTGCCGCTGATCGTTTGGGATTTCTGGCCCAATTTTTTGAACTTTTTTACAACCTCGACGTCCTTAAAGGCAAACTCATCAGCCAGGAAGTGGTGCAGCTCAGTTGGAATATTGCAGCCGGCGCTTCTCCCAAAGGAACGCTGGATTGTGTCTCTGCCTGGTTGACGGATTTTCGCAAAGACCTGGCTGCAATCACGATCCCAACGCTGATCATTCACGGAGATTCCGACCGCACCGTCCCTTTTGAAGTCTCTGGAAAACGGACGCATGAGCTGGTCAAGGGCAGCCAGCTTGTATTGCTTAAAGGCGCCCCGCATGGTTTTCTCTGGACCCATGCGCAAGAAACGAATCGTGCTCTGATCGATTTCCTTAAACAATAACAAAGGACGAGGTATAGTAATCGCTAGCGCGGCTTTAAATCCTTCAATTCAGGTGTTATGTTTTAAATAACCCGGAGGCAGCATGAGAAAAATTTTAAATGTAACAGGTCTGATTGTTTTGGCTTTAATTTTTACACAACTCGCATTTGCGGACACCGTGAGGCGTTATCCTGGCGCCGCTGTTCGCCGGGACAACGAAAATGTGAGCCGCCATGAGATCAATTCGGCCCAACGCGCTGCCAACAATACAGGCGCGCGATTAGGAGTAGCCCGCCGGAACGGGGCAGGTGAGAACGGAGCGCGTCTTCCCGAGGGAGGCGCTCGGCGTCCCTGGTAAGCAGAATTCGCGGCAATTCTTAAAACACAAAAGCCATCGGAACTCATCCGGTAGCTTTTGTCGTAAACAAGATTCCGGATTTTGAGATTGCTTCGGCCTCACAAAAACTCGCTGCCTCGCAATGACAAATAAAAGCGCTATGCGTTATGGCCTTTTCTCGAATAACCGACACGATTCGAACATGACCTGCCATTATTTGACTTATTTTTGTCATTGCGAGCCGGCAATGTTTAAGGGTGAAGCAATCCCATTTTTAATTTCGGAGCGTCAGCGTTGGTTAAAAAAACTTTTTACCCGTTATGCCCGCAATAACAATACCCAAGGAACAGATCATGAAACTTGAGCTTGGCACTTTTCCCTCTCTCCACAGGGGGAAGAAGGAATTCCTAAAAAATGCCAAACTCGAGTCATGAAACTTAGAATGTTGTGGTTCATATTCGTGGGGTTGTTTATGGCTTTTCTCACGGGCAATTATGAGCGGCTAGGATTCGCGGCAGAAACGGCACAGAACTTTGATCTTTCCGCGGACTAAATTAAAAAGGGTTTCCTCATGGACACCACTGAAATTATCAAAGCAATTCAATATGTGCTGGCGCCGGCCATTATGGTTTCGGCCGCGGCGCTTTTGACGCTGGGTTTCCAAAATAAATCCTCTAATCTGGCCAGCCGCTTCCGCCTTTTGAATTCGGAGAAAAGACTATTGGATTTGAAGGAAAAGCGCGCCGGTTACGAAGATGCGCGGTTAAATAGCCTGGAGCAGCAAATTGATTTTCTGGTGCGGCGGGCGTTTCTAATCCGCAATGCGATTCTTTTGGGATATTCGTCGATCATTGCGTTTATGACAACCTCGATCCTGCTTTTTGTGAATCTCTATTATGCGCACAGCCTTTACCCGGTCATTATCGGGGTATTCATCCTGGCGCTTTTCATGCTTTTAACCGCCGCCTTTTTCATGATCCTCGAAACCGTTCTTTTCTACCGCATCATCCGCCTTGAAGACACGGTCTAAATAAAAATTAACCGTCCCCTTTTTCAGAGGGGAGAAGAAATAAAATATTCAGGCGGCGGATTTGCTGAAGTGCTCTGCGTAACGGGCGAGGACTTTACGGATCATTTGTTGATATTTCCCGCCTTTTTTCTTGGCAACTTTTTTAAAGAAGTCGACCGTTTCCTGATCAAGGTTCATCGTGATCATTATGGTTTTAGCCTTGGCGATTTCTTCGGGCGGGGGAAGGAAATCTGGAACCTCTACCCAGCGCCCTGATGGCATATCCGGATCAATCTTTCTTTTTCTCATAAATTTTCTTTCCTCTCCGCCAATAACCGGCACCGATGATTCGGACTTCTTCTGCCCGATAAGTAAAACGAACTGTTAATATTTTCCCAGCGATATTCCCCACGCAGAAAAATCGCGGCTCATGGATGCTATGCGCAGGATCGTAACGTATTCGTCGTTTTGGATCTTCAAAAGCAAGCTGGGCTGTCTTAAAATCAACACTGTGTTTTGCGATATTGAGCAATTCTTTCTGGGAATCCCAGGAAAACTTTGTCACAGGCTTCTCCTAAAGCATAGCATAAATATTTATAAATATAAATATATTTATATTGATGGTTTAGTTATATTATAATAATATTTATTATATAAAATATTAATAAAAATGCAACTGCTGAACTCTGGCAACCTATGATAGATTGTGACCATGAGGATATTTCGATGGAATTAGCAGCCATACCCGCCAATGAGAACGAAAGACAAGCTGCCGTAAAGGCCTTAGGGATTTTAGATACTGCGGCCGAAGAACGCTTTGACCGCATTACCCGCCTGACCAGATCTGTTTTTGATGTGCCGATTGCTTATGTAGCGATTATTGACGACAGCCGCCAGTGGTTTAAATCCAAACAAGGATTAGCGGCCGATCAGACTCCGCGCAATATTTCTTTTTGCGGACATACGGTTCTAAAAGAAGACACACTGGTCATTCCGGATGCTCAGGCCGACCGCCGTTTTGCGGACAATCCCATGGTTCTTGGCGAACCCTTTATCCGTTTTTATGCCGGCGAACCTATCCGCTCGCAAGAGGGGCTAATCGTGGGCACGCTCTGCATCGCGGATCGCAAGCCGCGCATGTTTACCGATCTCAACCGTGAATCGTTAAAGGGGCTGGCCCGGATGGTTGAAAATGAAGTCAGTCTGATGGATGTCATCAAACTGCAGTGTGAACTTTTAAATACTAAAGAAAAACTAATCGAGAGCCAGGACAGGCTAAAGCATGAGATCGCCGACGCGGCGTTCTATGTCCAGTCGCTCTTGCCCGCACCTTTTGAGACGGAGCGCATCAAAGCCGAGTGGAAATATGTGCCGTCTTCCGAACTTGGGGGAGATGCCTTTGGCTATCATTGGCTGAGTGAGGACAAACTTGCGGTTTATCTGCTCGATGTTTCCGGACACGGCGTAGGCGCGGCTTTGCTGTCAACGACGATCATCAATGTTTTGCGGTCTCAGGCCTTGGCGGGAGTCTGCTGCTCCAGCCCTGCGGGGGTTTTGGCGAGGCTGAATGCGGCCTTTCAAATGGAACAGCACAGCGGCCGTACTTTTTCTTTGTGGCACGGCATCATTGACTTGAAAACACGCGAATTAAAATATGCGTCAGGCGGGCATCCGCCTGCGGCTTTGCTTTCGCCCAAGCTGGATCAGGCGCGCCTTTTAGACAAAGGCGGCATGATGCTGGGTATTATTCCTAATGCGGAGTTTGCAGAAGAGACCGTACCGTTTGAAGAGGGCAGCCGGTTTTATCTTTACAGTGATGGGGCCTATGAAGTTTCATTTGAGGAGAACAAACGCTGGTCTTTGGCGGAGTTTATCGCCTTTTTGTCGGCCTCCGGGCCCAATTCAGACCAGATTCTTGAAAAGCTCAAAGTCTTGCGCAAATCAGAAGCTTTTCAGGATGACGTTTCGCTGATTCAATTGACCTTTTAACTCATGCTTTGTCATTGCGGGCGAAAGCGAAGCAATCTTTGAGATTGCTTCGGCCTCAGTTGAATGTTGCCTCGCAATGACAAAATAAAGGCGATGTCCGTTATGCTCTTTTCTCGAGTAAGAGACTCGATTCGAATAGGACCTGCCATTGCACTTATTTTTGTCATTGCGAGCCGGTGATGTTTAAGGGCGAAGCAATCTCGTTTTTGATCCGAGATTGCTTCAGCATTCGCTAAAAAACAGCAACGCTTTTTAACCTTTATGCCCGCAATGACAAATAGAAATATAACCGGCATGAGGTCAGAACCGGGATCGAACTTATGGGTAGAAGCCTGCCAGGGAAAAACGCGATATTTTTAGGAAGCGGCCAGCAATCGGGCGAGTTGTTTAGCCCATTTGCGGGAGGCAATTTCCGCATGCGGCAGGGACGTAACCGTGGTGTCTTTGCCCTCACGCTGCAGGCCCCGTCCCTTGGATTTTCTTTTTTCAGCCGCAGCAGCCAGGATCTGTCCGCTCAGCCCGTCTTCAACCGCAATCTCCACGGAGGTAGTACCGCTGGTCACGGCACCGCCAATCACCAGGCTGCCGATATCGATAAAATTATAACTGGCGCTGGTATTGACGAGCGCGGGCCGGATCACCAGTGTTTTGGCATCGGGCGCATCGTCCGGAGAAATCACGGTGCGGCCTTGTGCCAAGGCTTTTTCGAATTCTTCACGCATGATCTTGGCAAGCGCAGGAAGCACCGAATGATCCACTCTGTCCGTATTCTCGAAAAAATCCAGCGTCACGGGCAAAACCTGGACTTTGTCATAACTCATAAAATTCACACCCGGTCTGACATACTCCCGCCTGAAATGATTTCCTTCCGTCAGGCTTGGGGAATTTTTTAAAAAATTCGTGGGAGGATAGGTGGAAGCACAGCCGGCAAGACAAAGCAAGCCAGCACAAAGAGAAAGACGATTAAATTTCATGACACGAATGTTAAATCCGGCACCCGCGGCTGTCAATGACCGTTATACAGGCTTTTTGTGCTAGTATTCGTTTGTTATGACTGAACCCTCGCGTGTTTTTTCAACCCAATTGCGTATTGCCCGCGAAATGTGGGAAGACCTGGATCCGCAGGACATGGGACCGGCCGACCGCTGGCTGGCGAACTATTTTTTCAGGCGCCGCAAAACCCTGGGCTCGCGCGACCGCCGTTTTCTTTCTGAGGTTCTTTACACCCTGTTCCGGCATTACAGTCTTTTAGAGGCCTGGGCTGAGCAATTCAACGTCGGAACCAACGATCAACTGATGGTCATTTTGGCGGCTGCCGTCGAAAGCATGATCCCGCTGGACGTTTTTATGTTTGAAATTGAACGCTTCGGAATCAAGCAGGAGCAGGCGGAACGGCTGTATGGTTATCTCACGCAAAAACGGCCGCCCGCTTCCGATAAGCCCCGGCCACCCCTGGAACAACTCGCTCTGCAATATTCCTTTCCCCTATGGCTGGTCGAACGCTGGGACAAGATTTTTGGCGCAGAATTGCCCAAATTGCTTGAGGGCCTGAATCAGCGGCCGCCGCTGGCCGTGCGTGTCAATCCTTTGAAAATTACACGCGAAGAATTAATGGCCCGTTTCACGGCCGCAGGCTTTCAGGTCAAAGCCGCTGAGAAATCTCCATTCGGTATTATTTTCAGCGAGCGCGTCGCTGTTTTTCAAACGGAAGAGTTCACGGAAGGTTTATTCGAAGTGCAGGATGAAGGCAGTCAGCTGGCCGGCATGCTGCTTGACGCCAAACCGGGGGAACTGATCTGGGATGTCTGCGCCGGCGGAGGAGGCAAAACACTGCTCATGGCGGCCATGATGCAAAATAAAGGCCGCATTGTCGCAACCGATATTCGCATGAAAAAATTGGACGACCTTAAAAAACGCGCGCAACGCGCCGGCATCTTTAATATTTTTCCGGCTGATTTGACCCGTATGGATGAGATGAAAGCGGCCAAAGAAGGCTTTGATAAAATTTTAGTGGATGCTCCTTGTTCCGGCAGCGGCACCCTGCGCCGCAATCCCGACGCAAAGTGGAAATTAAGCCTCGAGATTTTACAGAAACAGCACGCTGAACAAGTGACCATCGTCGAATCCGCCCTGCCGCGCCTTAAACCCGGCGGTACGCTGGTTTACATCACCTGCTCGCTGGACCCGTCCGAAAATGAAGAAACGGTTGCGGAAATTCTTAAGCGGCATCCTGAATTAAGAATTGTTCCCACACCCCCACCTAACCTCCCCCGCAAACCGGGGGAGGAAAAAAGCACTCAAGGACTGTCCCCTCTTCCTCCGAGGACTGCCTCTGCTTCGAACGCAGAGACTGTCCCGTTTGACCATGGATTTATGAAACTTCTGCCCCACCGTGACGGCACCGACGGTTTCTTTGCCGCCATCCTAAAAAAAAGCACGTAGTGTAACCGTTACGCGCGGGCAAATTTATTTTATCTTTTCCCCCACCTTAGTCCTCCCCCGAAAAGCACGGGGGAGGAAACAGAATCAACCGCTTCCCCCGGAGAGCACGGGGGAGGAAACAGAATCAACCGCTTCCCCCGGAGAGCACGGGGGGAGGAAACAGAATCAACCGCTTCCCCCAAAAATAGGGGGAAGGAGACAAGAGATCTTTTTTATTTCTCCCCCCGTGCTTTTCGGGGGGAGATTAAGAGGGGGGTCGGCGTGATGATGTGGATTAGGCGGAAATAGCGACCTTAAGTTGAGCAATCAGCCCTGCAACACGGGCCGCAAGCAGGCTCGATAATCCCAGCCGTTCCAGCTCGTTTTGCAGATTCAAGATCATATGCGTGCGTTCGTTAATATCTTCGCCCGCAAGCAGCACATCGGAACCCAGCAGAGCGCTGTTGCGGTCGGTATGGGCGCGGTTCATCCGCAAAACTCCGGCAATGACAGCCATGTCATTAAAAAAACCAGGATCGCGGGATAAAAAGGCTTTCTCGATATGCTGGTCTTTGCCGGAAGCTGCTCGGCGGATCATGGCTCTGCCGATCAGCCTGTTATTCCACCCCGCCGCATTTTCGATGACAAGATTATTTGCCAGGCCAGGCTGACCCAATTTTGTAAAAATAGCCACATAAGTTTCGGCAACTTCTTTCACCTGACGGCTGACAGCGGCCGTATCGCCGCGGACATACAGCACGATTTGATTAGCCTGTGTGGAACCTGACTGCATCCGGGGCTGCAGCGTCAGCAGCACAAGACCGTAAGCCGCATCCTTATCAAGCTCAGACGCATCGACCGCATCATAATACTGACGATGGCTATTTTCTGTGCCCGGCGCGGGTTTTGGCAGCACGCCTTGCAATTCACGCCGCATCAGGTCAAGGATCTGCGCGAGTTCAGGCGAATCTTCACCCATCTCACCGATAATTTCCCGGGCAAGTTGCCCGATCAGAGAAAGGAAAAAGAGCCTATCCGCGCGCAGTTCCTCGGAAACCGATGAACCGGCCATGCGCGCTGTATCCAGCATCGCCGTTTCGGAAACTCCGTAACGTCCCAGGATGCTATCAGAAGATTGTTCACGCACTTCGGAGCGCGCCCGGACTGTGGCGAGTTTTGCGTCAACCCGGTAAGTAAGGCCATTATGCAGAGTAATATCCACGTGCGTGGGATCCACAAAAACTCCAGAGGTAAAGCTTAACTCCGTGATGGCTATTCCTGAGGATACGGGAATATCCACCGTCTTTATTGTTCTGCTGCTCAGAGAAAGAATGCTGATCCGATTAAAGTCAGGGGCGCCGCTTTGCCCCCGATGCAGTGTGCTGGTTACGACATAGGAGTTATTGATCACCGTACGCTCAATGGCGCGCTGCGGTTCGTCGGTAGCATAAAAAATATTCTTGCCGGCATCCAGCGCATAGCTTTTGACGGCTCCTGTGGCTAAATCACGAACCATGATCGTTTCGTCCGGATTCCAGGTAGGGGCTTGACCGTCGGCATATTCAATAAAATATCTCTGGTTCGGAGTCACGATTCCTTGCCGGAGAACGGCCGAAACAGGCTCGCTCGTTTTTTTAGCAGCCGTCAGAAAAAGATGACCTTTAACTTCACCTTCGCCCGTATCAAAAGTAATTTCCAAAAGATTCGGCCGCGCCGGAAGGTTAAAAGCAATGCCCGTGACAGGCGAATAAGTGTAAATAGATCCGGTATTAAAAAAATTCCTAAAATCGACTAAAACCGGGCGGCCAAGCGAGGCCTTTTTAGGGATAATCGCGACATGGTAATCATCCAAAAGCATGGCAGTGTAGTTTGCATTCTGCGTTTGGACGGGTTGCGGTAGAGCCTGAGGCCCGGCATAAAGCTGCGTATAGGACCGGACGTTATTGGGATTGATCGCATAAATAATGCGCACGTGATCCGGATCAATACCCTGCTCTGCTAACTGCGCTCTTGAAAGGGTGACGGTCTGGATGGTATTCGGTTTAACTTTGACGATAACGGAAGCCTTGGTTTCAATTCCCGATACCGGATCCACAGAGACAACCTCGAGTCGAACCTTGATTTGCGTACTGAAGAGGCCGAGCACAAACTGCTCAGGCAAAACTCCGGTTTCAATGATATGGCTCAATGTTGAAAAACTGTCAAAAGAGGCCCCGGCCCCCTCATTTTTACGCGCATCCGTCACAACAACCGTGTTTGCCACATCCACCGTTGTATCGCTATCAGGGGTTTTTGCTCCCGCAAGCTGGACCGTGTCATAGGGATAGGTGTGGACATCGATCAATCCCGGCAGATCACTGACCTGGGTTAAATCGTTCCCCGAAGCTGTGATCACAGGAAAATTCTTGCTGCTTGAGCGCAGCACTTTAAGATTTGCGGGATTGATCACGGAGGTCGTCGTTCCCAGTTGATCGGCCTTGAGAACTTTGATTTCCAGTCCGTCCGCCACAACTTTGGCGTGGGTAATGCCAACGCCGCTCAACAGGGACGGCATTTTCAACGTCGGCTTGTTCAAGTTGACCACATCCACCTTGTCATTGCCTAAATCCAGCAAGAGCACCGGCGTTCCATTCACATCCATAATTCGGGCCGATTCGATTTGTGTGCTGGAATAGTTACGTTGAAATGTGATTGTTCCGTTTTGATCCTTAACCACAACCTGTTTGCGGCCTGCGCTGATTTCCGGCAGCGCAGGCATTTGATGCCTCGAAACAAGATTATAAGTTTCCTGGGTACCGCCCTCAAAATTTACCTGCACGCGATTTTGATCAAGCAGCGTCATCGAGGAAACACGCGGCCGCGTGCCGAGTTGGCTACCCTCATCGTGGCGCACTAAAATCTCAAACCCTTCCCCGCTTAGCACATCGACCGCATGAATGCGGATATCCCGGGTTGATGAAGCAGGAGCAATCGCACTTTCCGTGGTTTCGGTACTGCCAAAGACGACAAAACGGCCATCCGCCGTCGCGTCAGGCTCCATGTGGCCTATGACAGTATGCCGCCCCGTAAAAGGCGACGTGGAAAATAAAATAATGCCCTTCCCCTGATTGCCGGACAATTTGCGCACAACCTGGTTTGCTGCATTAAAAACAAGATACTGCGCGCTTCCACTAGGGCTATGTATCGCCACATACGTATAGTTCGGTTTTGAAGCCATGGTTTTCTTAATCGCGCTGTAACCACGGCCGTCATCAATCCCTTGATTGGGCTGCAGCGCCGTAAGCTGCTTGAGCGTAAAGGCCGTTGATCCAACAAGCAAATCGCCGGTGGTTTTAAAAAACTGTATCTCCCCTGAGGGATAAGTCACCTTGATCACGTCGGAGGACCCCGGCGCAAAGCGAATGTCGCTGGCAATTTCCTCGGCTGGTGATTTCAGAGGAATGTCGCGCACATGCGATCCATCGAAAACATTGTAAAGACTGACCACTTGGGTATGTTCAAGAATCTGTCCACCGGCAAGATCCCGCAGCGTTCTCTTGCCGGCAATCAAAGCCGCCCCATCAGGACTGACATCCGGATGCCCCAGGCCAAAAACGGAAAGACGCAGCGTGTCGGGTTGGAACTGATACAGTTTGGTAGTCGCTACCACATAGCGGCCATCCGTTGCAAAAATATTCCAATGTGCCCGATCCGTTCCGGCCGCATCAACTCGGCTTTCAATCACAAACCCAGGATTAGAAACGGTTTTAGGCAGAGTCGCCAGAACTGCTGCGGGCACAAAATGGCTGGTGCTGATTCTCTGAATCGCACCCGCATCATTGATCCTGAACTTTTCGGCAACGCCATTCGTATCCTCCGGATAAACCTGGACCGTAAAAGTGCCGTCGGCATGATTGATCACATTCAAAAATGCTGCTGGACTAAAAGAGGAGCCGTAGCGATCGATCAGATTATCCTGCCTTAGAATAAAAAAATACAATTGTCTGTCTTTAAGAATAGCAACCTTGGCATCTCCTGCTTCAGCAATGTCAATCCCAAGGAACGGTTCCGCCGCTTGCCCCAAATAATTTGCGTGAAGCTGCTCTTCTCCCTGCGTCGTGTAAATAAACACATGGCGCCGCTGATTGCCGAATTGATCCGGTTTTTCCAAAGCCACTGCCGCTACCAAATCATCCCGGTCCGTTGCTATACCGCTCACACTCACCAACTCAACACCGGCCAGAATTTCCGTCTGGATTTTCTGGATTAACGCGGCCTGCGTCCATTCTGTCGCCGTCAAATTTAAACTTCCATCTTGAGCCACATCTAAATAGAAGCTTCTTTCCAGAGGAATCGTTGTTGGAATTTGGCTGTCATTGACATGGGCAAGCAAGCGATTTTCTTCCACAAGAGAAAGCTGATCAATTTTTGGCGCTCCATGAGGCTCTGGCCCCGGCCAAAGTTCAATGAGCAGATCATGTCTCGATCCCACGCTGGTTAATGGGATACTCGAAAGCCGATTGAGCGCATGGGCAACCAGAAAGAAACGTCCATCTGCTGTCACCGCTGATGCTTGTGGCGGTGACCCTAAGTTGTAAGAGAATCCTTGATTTGTAACAGGGCTGTAAACAAAAACAGATGCATTACTTCGGTTACTCGCATTATAAATCTCAATTAATCCCTCAGGGGTAATCACATAACGATCCCCCCTTCGATAAGCCTGCTGCGCGGAAAAATTTTGAGAAAATGGTTTGTCAGTTATTTGGCCTGATGCTAAATCACGAATACGTGTGATTCCGTCTTCTCCAATTTGGTACGCTAGATTAGGAAGGTTCGGAACCGCCGTCCAGCTGGAAGTGACCTCCGGAATATTCGAATCGTTGGTTGGCGTCCATCCCGTGGGAACCACCGTAAGTGGCTGAGTCGAATTGCTGATAATGACACTTCCTTGATTTTGATCAATGACATCTGTTCGAAAACTATGCTCAGTCTCAAGCGCCGTCACTTCCAAAAATCTATTTTGGAATAGGCTCACTTGATTCAACGCAATCCCTTGAATCGCGAAGGAAGGATGATATTGGTGATACTGATAAAAAGGTTGTATCTCGATCGTGTCGCTCGAGAGATCAACCAAAAGCGCACCATCGGCAATCATGGCGTTTTCGACTATCAAACCGGCGCTGTATTCTTTTCTGAAGAGTTCTATTCCAGCTTGAGCGGTAATGGTCAAAACCTGATGATCGCTTTCCGCGATGATTTGAATGGTATCCGTAGTTGCCGCCGGCGGCATACTGGATTGAATCGTAAGGGCTCTTCTCTCACCATCAATCATTGCCGAAAGTTCCATCCTTACTGGATCGTATTGGATATCCGAGCCTTCATGAAATTGAGGGCCCGATGGATAACCCTGAACCCGTGTGTACCCCCCCACTCCTTCGAGTCTTCCTTCCGTAAGGTTAAAAACTAATGCCTGTCTGGTATCGACGATTCCCGTACGAAAGGAGGTAAAAACAAATCCATACGGGCTATTCACATCAACCGTACGCAAAATCTCCTGCGGCAGATGTGGAATGGTATCTAATTGATTCGTCGCCAGGATTCGTTCTTCAAGAATTTCGGCCGCTACCAACGGTACACGGCTTAATGCACGCCGCGAAGTCCCTCGGGTTGAAGCACTTGCAGGCGCTTTAGAGGCTATGGACTCAGTCAATGGATTCCATCCCCCGCCAAACGCCGAATCTGCCTCTGCCGGAGTGAGCGGTAACTGCCGCACTTCGGAGCGGCGCGACGCAAGCAATTTTGTCTTTGGGGCCTCCGCCACATGTTTTGCGATATCCTGCGGCTTCCATCCCCGGGTAATTTTCATTTCAAAAGTCACTGCCTCCTCTGCCGCCCGCAGGCCGGCCGCATACACGCCGACAATGGCATCCCCCTGCATGGCCGGCTCAAAATCTTCGGCCGCGCTCAATCCATGCAGCGTGGCCAGGCGCGTTTTGTAATCGGCCTTAAGCAGCATGACATTCTCGTAATTGGTATCTTTTTTGATTTCAGAAAGGTGCGGCGTGAGTTCAACGAAAGAGACACCGCTTTTTTTCCATAATTCGTGGATGCCTTTGGCGTGAAAACCGCCCGTAATCAGGATGGCTTCGCGTTTATTGAGGGCTTTCATTTTTTGCAGCATGTTCTGATGGATGATTTCATTGCGCTTTTGGGCGGCTTGGTAGAATTGGAGCGCGTGGTCAAAAATGTTATTGGCTTGTAGATCCCCGCCAGAAGCATGCGGGGATGACGTGGCGCCCGTTTGCGGGAATGACATGGCGGTTGTTTGCTGGGATGACGTAGCGCCTGTCTGCGAGGATGACATCAGCGATGCTAACCTGATGCTGATTTTTTCGGGCTGCATTTCAGCCACGCGATTTAGAACAAGCGCGTATTGTTCGGAAGAAAGTTCTAAGGACAAAAGGCCCTTGAGCAGCAAATAATCCTTATAAACCGCGATCAATTCTTTTTCGTTTTGATTTTGAGCCAGTTTGTCCAGGATCATGTCCCTCAGCCGGTCGGACTCCTGCATCAAGGCTTGGGCATCGATTTCGCCGCGCAGAATCAAAGATCCCAAAACGTCAGAAAGCGCCGGATAATCCTTGAAGGAAAACCCAAGTGGAGAAAGTTCGTCGTAAATTTTTTCAAGGTCTTTGCGCGGCGTCTCGCTCGCCCATTGGGCCGTTCTCAAAACTTCTCCAAGGGCCGCAGCTTCTTTTTGCATGGCTTCAGATACTTTTTTTTCAGCCAGCCATTTCATCCAGCGCTCATGATCTTCTCTGGCTTTGCCGGCATTGAGAGTTTTCTCAAGCTGACCGAGTTTCAACAGGCGGAACATTTGCGGCCACTCGATCTGCAGGCGCGGATTCTCCCACTGCAAGGCCAGGTTTTCGCGCGCCATACGTTCCAGTGCTTTAAACAGGCGAAAAGGGTCCTGGGTGGACTCAGTCACAAAGAGCCACTCCTTAAAAAAACCAGCTAATTTTTTGTTGAGAATTTTAGAGCCTGCCGTCAAAATGCCGGACCGGATCTCTCCCAAAAATTTTTCTGACTCGGATTTGTGATTTAAAACTGCCCGGTAAGCTTCAAGGTTAGCCCGGTAAAGTGCCGGATTTTCAACGCCAAGAATACGCAGGTTTTTATTTTGACGGTCATGATCAAGAAGGAAAAGTTCCGCGCCGCCGATCAGACTTTCGCGCGCCAAGAGTGCCGCCGCTTTTTGATTGGCTTCGTCATTATTAAAAAGGCGGATCCAATCGGCGAAGGCTTCTTCCATCACGCCTTCCAGGAAAATCGTATCGACTTTTGAATCCCGGGTCAGATGTTCGAGAATTTTTTTGATATTTTGCTGGGCCTCAAGCGAAGTATGCGCATCTTGCACGTGATAAATCACCGCTTGCTCGGCCGGCGCCGTAAAAATTTCGCCAGCGGCTGCCGTCTGTTCGGGAATAGTATGGACTAAGGCAAGATTAAGCGCGGAACTTGCAGCGGGCGCTGAAACAGACATACCTCCGGCTTGCGACGCAGGCATCACTCCCATGGAATAGGCAGTAAGGGTATTAAGGCTGAAGGTAATGAGGGCGGTCAGGGCAGTAATTTTATTGATCCAGTGGAGATTCTTTTTCATGAGTTGCGTCCTTATCAGATTTTCAATCTTGCCCCAATCGTCGGAAAGATATCACAAAGATTAATTGATTTCAAATACTTTTTAAATTTATTTAATTATGGCAACTCATTGTATCAAAACAAGTTATCCTATTAAATCGAATTTTATACTTTGAAATCTATTGCGCTCTAAAGCTAGTACTAATGGTTCCCTGTGGCAATTCATGAATTGCCACTACAGGGAAAAATTTCAATAACTGAACTTCTACTAAACTGACCCGCTGCTAACTCTGAATAACAATTTGACTTTTTAACACGCTTTGTTTAGATCACGGGCTAGCGCGTTTGAGTATTGCGGCCCGAGACCTTGCAGCCGCGTCCGGGCATGTTAGGCTTATTTTGTAACCGTTGTAACTGTTCGTTCTAAATCTGAAAACGACAAAGTCCCGACCGGGAACCGTAATGGTTCTCGCGAAGGATGTGCACCGTTTAGTGCACCGCAAACTATCCGAAAGGGTAGGACGCAAAGCTGGGCGCCTAAAGCCAGCGAATTTGTAGTGGCAATTCACGAATTGCCGCTACGGGTACGCAGGTCATGGTAGGCCGGCCGCCGAAATTCACGATGAAAAAGACTACCCTTATCTTTTTATTTGCAGTCTCTGTCTCTCTGCTCTCGCCGGTAACGGCAGTGCGGGGGGCGACGATTTCTTCTTTAGACGCTGCTTCCACCCAAGTCCAGAATTTTCAAGGTTTTGCCCAAAGCGCTAAAATTCCAGTTCAAGAAAGCGGCGTCTTTGGGCCGCAAGACTGCAAGCATTCGTCTTCGCTGAACCAAAGCGAATCGCTCTGCCAGAGCGTTCTTTCCGACGGCAGCATGATGACCTTAGAAAATCACGCCGAAAAAGCTTGGAATGAATTTAAAGAGCAGGCTATTCTCACGATCCAAAACAGCGAAAAGCAGATCATGCATCAGCGCGTCATTCGCCATAAGATCCAATTTACTTCCAGCAAACAGACTAAAAGGGTGAAGGAATCTTTTGATATTGTGCGCTACCCTAAGGATGATAAAACGACCCGTGAGTTTGTAGTCCTGGAATACCGGCCGGACGGCAAAGACGTCCGGCGCGTCTATTACAGCAAATACAGCCAAATCGGCGATACGGCCGAGGCATCACTGATTTACCACACGGTTCTCACCTACGACGAAAAGGGCATGCCGCTCAAAGGCCGTGCCGAATCCTGGAAGGATGCCCAAAAATCCAAAGAGTTGTTCCGCTGGGACCGCCGTTTGCAAGGCACTGAAGGGTTTGATGCGGAACTCTGGCAGCAGTGGGAATCGATGGCGGCCCGGGCTGCTCAGCTTCAAACTCTGCTGGCTTAAACCACACCCAGGCATAAAAAAAGCCCCTCTTGAAAAAGAGGGGCTTTTTATTTTGGTTGTAGTGGCAATTCATGAATTGCCACTACAAAGGCTCATTTAAAACTACGGCTGTGAACCGGTATTCCGTTCGGTACCAGAAACCGTCGTGTTGCTGCCGGCCGCTTGATCGGAAATCGGTCCACCCAAAGCTGATTGAGGCGCAGGCGGAATCGGAACGACGGCCGGAGGGGTTTCCTCTTCGTCCTGAGGAAGTTCCGGCTGCTTGGCAGCGGGTTCCCCGGCAGGTAATTCGGCGGCCGGCTTTGTTTCTGCGACAGGCTCTGGCGTGGGCGCGGGCACTGCCGGGGCCGGAATCGGCACCACAGGCGGCGGCAGCTGTTCGGGCAGTTCAATCACGTCAAGGCCTGTGGTATCAATCGATGTGGGCGTCGGAGTCCCAAAGCCAGCCATGTTAAAAATGCCCGGGAAATCAGCGGCATACCGGCCGTCAAATTGGCCGAATTGCGCCAGCATCAAGGGCAATACCGTCGTCACCACGCCAGAAAGGGATGTGGTGAAGGCCGAAAGCAGCTGTCCGCCTACGGCGATCCCGTTGACCAGCGCAAGCCCCGGGGGCGTATTGTTGAAGTTGACGCTGAGCGGCGAAAAATTGCCGCGGACATTGGTGGACAAACCATTCATGGATCCATTGGCCGCCAGAGACAATGTGCCGGGGTTGTTCAATTGGACATTGATCGCATTGTCGGCTGTGCCGATGACATTTCCGGCGGAAAGACGGATCGCATCATTAGCAATGATGCGCGTATCAGCGCCGCCCTGCGAAAGAATGGATCCATTGGCATCAAGCGCGACATCTCCCGTTGGGGCAAACGCATGCCCGAGGAGCAGATCGCTCAAACCGCTGATGAGCACACTGCCCGTCGTTGAAGTGGCCTCTAAGAGAGTCGAACTGACAACGGTTGCGAAAATACTGCCGGTCGCCGTTGCATTAAAGAACGGCGCATCGAACTCGATGGGATTATTCACAAGGCCGATCGTACCGCCAGAGAACATCGTCAATACATTGGCGACAAAATCCAGATTACCAACATTGGCCGCTTCGGCATCCAGCGTCGCGCCATTGCGCGAAAAGATAGTGATATCACCGCGTATGCCGTCTGTAATGCCGGCGCCGGCGTTGCCGTCGGCATCCACACGACCGGCGGTGAATGTGTTTTGCGCATCGACGAGAATATCGCCGTCTTCGGTCCAAATGCGCGACGTTTCATCCATCGTAAGATTGGCTGCAGTGTTGCCGGGCGTATCTAAAAGCGACGCGCTGGGATCCGTCAAATTAATGCCGGGGGCCACAGACTCATTCGCCGCTTTGCCCGTTGCGTCATAGCCTGCGCCAATGAAAATCTGGCCGGTTCCGGAAGTCACGCCATCTCCTTCCGTACTAATGACCGTGCCCGGATCCATGGTCATGTCGCTGCCGGAAACCATGCGGATATCGCCATTGCCGTTACTGCTTTCGACATTCGCGCTGACTGTCATGGTGTCTGTGAGCGCACCGCCAAGGGCATAAAGCGAGATGTCCCCGCCAGCCAAATTCGTGACGGCACTGCTGATCAGCATCGGAGAAGCTGCAGTCACAAAAATAATCGCTCCGGCAAAACTCAATACAGAGATACCGGTGACCGTGCCTGCTCCGGCAAATCCAAGCGAGGTCGCAGCATCCGGATCTGTCAGTGTCGTGATATTGAGAGCCCCTGTATTGAAGACCTGAATATCGCCGGCGTCATTAATAGCGGCAAGCCGGCCGGTTTTTGTTTCAAGGCCGCCGAGAGCATCCGCTCTGCGGCCGATGCCTGTGGCCGCGCTCAAAAGCAGTCCGCCGTCAAAAACGGAAGGATCTTCAGCCAGCGCACCCGTGCGGACGTTAAAACCATCCGTATCGCCGCCGTCAATGATGGCGCCGTCGCGGCTGACAATCACAACCGCATCGTTATCCGTGCTGGTTGTTTTTACAGAAGCCAGCGTAACGTCCTGGCCGGCGTCAAGATCGATATGGGCGCTTCCGGCATCAAGAATCGTGCTATCCGCGCCATTGTCTGCCATGGTCAAGAAGTCCGTGGCATCGACTTCAATTTCGCCGGAAGTCGTAGTCACGTCGCCCTCAACGCTGAACTGGACATCATTGGCAGAGTCGAGATTGACTTTGCCGCTCGTGGAAGTCACGGTATTGTTGACCACAAGATGATCAGCGCCAGAAACGTCGGCATCCCGGGCAAAAAGCGTTGTTTCTCCGCTGGTCGCCGAAACACCCGACCCGCCCGAGCCCGCCGCAACAACCGTCAATGTGCCATCTTCAGTACGGACAATCACATCACCGGGCCCAGTCTGGGCCACTTTGAAAATTCCGAGATCGCCCTGCGCAGAATCAATTTCATCAATCTGCACGTTGCCGGAAGCCGTGTTGTCGACATCAATAAAGCCAACCGTGGTTTCAAGCGCATTGCCGCTGCCCACACCCTCAACCACATCGATCGTCAGTGTACCCGCAGCGCCCGTAATCACATCCGTGTCCGTATCGCCCGCATCCGTCACCGCGCCCGCACGCGCAATCACCGTAACGGCATTGCCGGCATTGCTGCCCGTTTGCAGCGACGCAATGTTAACGTCATCAGCCGCATCCGCCAAAATCGTGCCGCTGCCGGTGACTGCTTTCGACGTATCCGCCATCGTCACATCGCCGCCGGAAGCGCCCGTATTGCCGTCTTGATCCAGCACGGCATCTGTAAAATCTTCACCTGCGGTCAGCGTGATATTGCCGGTACTATCCGCACTGACGGTGACGCCGGCGCTGATGGAGATTGTATCCCCGGCCGTAATCAAAATATTGCCGCTGCCGCCATTGGTGCCGACATTCGCATTGAGCGTCATGTCATCCGCCGCCAAAGCGCCGAGTGAAGCAAGCGTAATGTCACCGCCGGCATTATCCGTGATCGCGCTATTGACCGTCATCGGACTGGCTGCCGTAATGAAAATAAAATCGCTGGGATTAAGATCCGCCGTATCCTGGATGGTGACGCCGGAAACCGTTCCTGCTCCGGCAAAACCAAACCCCGTCAAGGCGTCAGGATCGGTCAAATCTGCAATCGTCAGGGCGCCCGTATTAAAAATTTGGATGTTGCCCGTATCGGTGACGGCGGCAAGCTGGCCAATCTGGGTTTCAAGTCCATCCGCGCTGCCAATACCGCTGTTGGCCGACAAGATAAGCCCGCCCGTCAAAGCACCCGTAACCACATCGGTGTCCGTATCTCCGCCGTCGATGATCTGACCGCCGCGGCTGACGAGAGTGACGGCATCCGCAAGCGTGCTCGTCGTCTGAACCGAGGTCAGCGTGATATCACTTCCCGCATCAATATCAATCCGGCCGGAACCGGCGTTCAAAATTGTTCCGTCAACGCCGGAATCCGTCATGGTCACATTATCCAGGGCTTCGACTTCAATTTCGCCCGTTGTGCTGGTCACATCGCCCGCAACGCTAAACTGGACATCATTTTCGGAATCCAGGTTGATCTTGCCATCATCCGTCACAACGTTGTTGTTGATCACAAGGTGGTCAGCACCGGAAGCATCGCTGTCCTGCGCAAAAAGCCGTGTTGCGCCGTCAACCGCCGCAACACCCGCGCCGCCGTCAGCCGCCGCAAGCACCGTCAAGGTACCGTTTTGAGTGCGGATATTGACCTGACCGCCGGAAGCCAGTTGATCAATCTGGATCAAGTCCAAATCCCCGCCCGCAGCCATTTCACGGACGCGAATATCATTGGCCGTCGTATTGGTTGCTTTCAGAGCGAGTAATTGAACGTCAAGCTGATCAGCGTTTCCGATTCCCCGAACGGCATTGATCGTGGTCTGGCCGCTCTGAGCGATGATGTCATGATCGGTGTCGCCGCCGTCAATCACACCGCGGCCGGCATCGATAGCCACCGCATCAAAGGCGTCTGCGTTGAGATTCGTAGAAAGCGTGCTTGTGGTCTGCACGGAACCGAACGTAATGTCCCGGCCAGCATCCAAATCAATGCCGCCTTGGGCACCGCCGCCATTGGCCTGAAGAATGGTTCCGTCCGCCATGGTCAGATCGCGCGACGCACTGACTTCAATCTCCGCACCACCCGTGGCCGTCACGTCGCCTGCCGCGCTAAAAATGACATCGCGCGACGTCGAATCAAGATTGATTTTACCCGTGGTGCTGGTGACCGTGTTATTGACGCGCAAATCGTCATTGCTGCCACCGCCGTTGGCCTGAAGAAGCATCTCACCCGCCTTAGCCGAAACACCGCTTCCGCCGGAACCGGCCGCAAGCACCGTCAAATGACCGTTCGTCGTCAAAATATTCAGAAGCCCGGTAGCAGCGTCTTGCACGGCGTTTTCAATATCCAAAGCGCCGCCAGCACTGACTTCCGTCACATTCGCATCGCCGGAAGTAGTATTTGTGAGGTTGAGAGTGACAACATTGGTCTCAAGCACCGAGCCATCGAGCACAGCCCCGTCACCAATACCTGTAACAGCTTCAAGCGTCAAATGATCGCCGGTAATATTGACTGTAGCGCCGTTGCGGTCAGAGATAGCGCCGGTACGGGCACGCACAATGACGTCGCCGCGAACGCCGTCGCCGTCACTATTGGCATTGACGGTTTCAAGACGGCTGTTACGCGCTGCATCCACAAGAATATCGCCGTCTTCCGACACAAAAGCCGAATTATTGTTCATACGCACGTCGCCATTAACATTGCCGTCTTGATCGAGAGTAAAGTCCGTATAGTCTTCACCCGCCGCCGCCGTTACCGTCCCCGCTCCGGTGGTGCCAACAACCGCATTGTTATCCAGAAGGATGCGGTCACCCGCGGCCAACAGAACATTGCCCGCGCCGCCGGAAGCGATCGTAATACCCGAATTGACCGTTAAATCATCCGCATTGGCCGCGCCCAGCGCTGCCAGCGTAATGTCACTTCCGCTGCCAACGTTGACGTTGACGGTCAAGGGACTGCCGGAAACAATCACGATGTCCCCATCCGCCGTCACGCTGGAAAGAAGACCGGCGGGCAGCGTATCGAGCGTCAAACCAAAACCGGTCGTGCCCGTGTTAGCCGCAAAAATGCCGCCCGTACCGCCGTCAGCGATAAAACGGCCGTCTCCGGCTATGCCGCCAAAATCATGCAGTTGCATTTCAATTGCATCCGTGGCTGAACCGATCCCATCCGTAGAAACGATTTCAAAGCCACCGGCGATAAGATTCACGGTCGCGCTGTTGAACTCGCCAAAAAGATCGTCATTACCGTCAACCAGCGTTCCGACCGACAGATCGCCGTTGCCAGTGCCAAGATCGATCAAACCTGTGGGGCAAGTGCCAAGGCAGTTAACATGCAAATCTCCGCCCGCGGTCGCCGCATTCCACAGTGTTGTGGGCTGAATGTCTAAATAATTTTCAAGACTTCCGGCAACACCAATGTCTCCGCCGGTCGTCGTGAGATTAATCGTCGCGGCATTGATATTGGAAAGCTGATCAAGATCCGCATCCGTCATATTGCCGGTCGAAGTCAGCGTCGCATCCCCCGCACCGGCATCAATGACGCCGATCGGGAAATCGCCGATGCTGTCGAAGAAGATATCGCCGTTAGCTGCGGTCGTATCCGCGTCAACCCGGACTGTAGCCGTCACATCGAGCGGATTCGCGCCCGTACCGATGCCGCCGTTATTGGCGGTAAGATCAATGGTCCCCGCGGTAATATCCGCGCCGCCATCATTGTTTAACTCGTCGATCGCATCTGCGGAAGTGACGGTGACCGTATCATCCGTCGCCGTAACATTATCCACATTCACATCGCCGCTGGTTGTGGTGCTCAAATTGACATCGGCACCCACGCCATCCGCAGTCACTGTCGTTGCGTTCAATGTACCGCCGTCGGCATTGATCGTAATCGTGCCGTCAGCTGTCGTTGCGCTGGTCACATCCAAGCCACCCGCAATGTCATTCAAATCAATGATGCCGGTTCCTGAAACATCTGCACTCGTAAGCGTCGTCGCATCGATCTCAAGCGTATCCGCCGTGCCAATGCCCGTAACCGCACTCAGTGTCAGTGTATCGGAAGTCAAATCTGCATCCGCGTCTGCGTTTAATTCCTCGATCGCGCCCGCAGAAGTCACGTTAATGTCATTTCCAACAGCCGTGACGTTGTCGACATTCACATCGCCGCTGGTGGTCGTGCTCAAATCAATATCCCCGCCGCCTCCGGCCGTGACAGTTGTCGCATCTAAATTGCCGCTGTCCGCATTGATCGTAATGCCGCCGTCAAATGTCGTGGTGCTTGTCACCGCCAAACCGCTGGCAAGGTCATTAAGATCGATAACACCGGCCGCTGTCACTTCGGCGCTGGTCAAAGTCGTAGCATCGATTTCAATCGTGCCAAAATTACCAATTCCGTTTACCGCCTTCAGCGACATCGTGAACGCGAAAAGATCTTCCGTCCCATCCGTTCCCAGTTCTTCGATAGCCCCGGCTGAATCGATCGTGATGTCATTGCAGGCACCGCAGGCCGCCACTTCATCCACATTCACGTCGCCGCTCGTCGTTGTAATCAAATCAATGTCACCGTCAAATGTCGTAATGCTCACGGCATTGAGATCGCCGTCATCTACAGTAACCTGGATATCGCCAAGAACCGTCGTGCTGGCGCTCGTCACCGTTAAATCCCCGCTGCCGGTCTGATCAAAATTAATCGTGCCCGTGCCGGTCGTGAGGCTGGCCGCTGTCACGGCTGTTGCCAGCGCGTTATTGATATCCATGTTTCCGTCGGTCGTATCTGCACTAATCGTCGTCGCCGCTGTATTCAGCGCCGTCGTATCGCCAATACCCGTTACCGCATCCAGATCAATCGTATCTGCGGTCGTAATATTCGCTCCGCTCACGCCATTGATTGATCCAATCGAATTCGCAGTCACCGTATTGCCACCCGCTGTCACAGTTTCAACCAAAATATCGCCAGTCGTTGTGGTCGTCAGGCTCACATCGCCCGTTCCGCCAGCCACCACACTTGTTGCCGTCAAGCTGCCGTCATCGACCGTAACCGTGATCGTTCCATCACTCGTCGCTGCGCTCGTCACCGTCAAATCCCCGCTGCCAGTCTGATCAAAATTAATCGTGCCGGTTCCAGTGGTCAGACTAGTAGCTTCAACCGCCGTCGCGAGGTCATTATTAATATCGATGTTGCCGTCAGTCGTATCGGCACTGATCGAAGACGACGCCGTTTTCAAGGGCTCGACATTGCCGATGCCGTTAATAGCATCTAAATCCAACGTATCGCCGGTGGTGATATTCGCGCTGTTGATACCATTAATCTCGTCTGCAGAATCGACCGTCACTGTGTTTCCGGCGGCCGTCACCGTACCCAGCAGCACATCGCCGCTGGTGATGGTGGTCAGATTCACATTGCCGCTGGTACCGGCAACGACATCCGTCGCCGTCAAATCACCGTTATCCGCATTGACGGTAATCGTGCCATCCGTTGTATCAACATCCAACAAATTAATCGCATCCGTTTCATCAATCAGAATGTCACCAGCCGCACTTGTCGAGGCATCAAGACTAGCAACCGTCGTATCCACATCAATTTGTCCGGCCGTATCAAGGGTCAAAACATTGCCGACAAAATCAGCGGCCGCATCGCTGTCTTCGGTAATAGAGCCGGTTGAATCGAGCGTGATATTGCCCGCGCCGCCGGTGGTGATTAAACCCACAACCGCATTACCGATCGAATCAAGACTGATGGCACTGCCATCGGCCGTGGTGTCGGCATTCATGGTGGCTCCGCCCGCCGTAAAATCCAAAACACTGCTTTGACCGATACCGCCGGCCAAGGCGGCCAAATTA
>JAHFHF010000011.1:0-11274 GCA_023247055.1 Candidatus Omnitrophota bacterium | reverse complement strand
TTAATGGTTTTAGCCGCAATATCTGCAAAACCATCGTCCGTCACAGAATCAATCGCACCTGTCGAATGCAAATTGACGGTTCCGGCCGTCGTACTGCCGGTCGTAAGCGTTCCAACCTTAGCATCACCAATCGAATCAAGGCTGATGCTGCTGTTATCTGCAGTGGTATTCGCGTTGATTGCGGTTGTCGCCGTAAAATCAACGGCGCTATTTTGACCAATGCCGCCAACGAGCGCGATTAAATTCACCGTAGCTCCATTGACATCAGCCGCACCGTCATTGGTCACGGAGTCAATGGCGGTCGTTGAATTCAATGTCGCTTCGCCTGAACCCGCATCGATCAGTCCGATTTTCGCATCGCCGATCGAATCCAACGAGATCGTGCCGTTATCCACCGTCGTATCGGCATTGACCGCTATTGTGGCCGTAAACTCCAAATTGTTGTTACTTCCGATACCGCCAGCGGCCGCGATAAGGTTCACGGTCGCGCCGTTCACATCGGCCGTGTCATCATTGTTCACGGAATCAATGGCGCCTGTGGAATCGAGCGTCACATCGCCTGCGCCCGCATTGATAAGACCGACTTTGGCGTCACCAATGGAATCGATTTCGATCTTGCCGCCGGCCGCACTGGTATCTGCATTAATGGCCGTCGTTGCCGTCACATCGACAGCGCTTCCGCCGATGGAAGCGGCCGTAATATCAATAGTTGCACCAACGATATCCGCCGTGCTGTCATCCGTAGAAGTCACGGTGCCGCCGGCATCAATATCCACATCGCCTGCACCGGCATTAATCTGGTCGTTGATGGTGACATCTGTTGCAGCATCCAAGTTAAAATTGCCGCCATTGGTTTTCACACCATCGGTCCCGTTGATTGAATCAATCGTCACGGCGTTCAGAGTTTCTTTAAAGTTGATATCGCCGGTCACATCCGCAGCCAAGCGGTCAATGTCATTGCCTGTTTGCTCAAGGGTATAAGTGCCGGTGCCCAACAAAAGAAGTTCATTAATATCTAAAACACCGCCGGTTTGATTCACACCGCCTGCGGCCGTATTCAAAGTGACCGTTCCGCCGCCGCCATTCGCCGTAACATTCTGGCTAAGCGTCAGGATATCTCCGGTATTAATCGTAATGTCGTTGGTAACACCTGGATTAAGGCCGCTTGTTCCGCCAACGGTCGTAACCTCGAGATCATCCGTATCGGTAATGATCATGCTGCCATTAGAAATTCCCGCAATATCATTAAAATCATTTCCCGCCTCATCGAGCGTAACCGTTCCGCCCGCATTAAATTCCAGTGTATCCGCCGTTACGGTCCCACTATCGGTTAAAGCATCGCTGATCACTTTCAAATCACCCGTCACCGTTGAAGCCCCCAAATCCAGGCCGTCGGTATCGGTGATGCTGGCATTGTTCGCAGATACAATCGAAACTGTACTAAAATCACTCGCCGTCTCATCCAGCGTAATGTCATTGGCGCCGGCTATCAGCGTTGTTGTCCCCGTAACAGCAAGCGTGCCACTGTCCGTCAAATTGCCGCCGGTGGTCACACTGAAGGCTCCACCGATCGTAGACGCCTTGAGATCCAACCCGTCCGCATCTTGATAAGTCACTGTTCCACCCGTCGTGGCGTCAAGCGCTGTCACGCTGTTGCCCGCCTGATTCAAATCAGCGCTATCATCAGCATTTAAAATAAGGTCTACCGCGCTCACCGCACCGGCCGTCTGGGCAATAAGGCCCAAAGTTCCACCAGTTGTTAGTGCATTCAGAGTCAAGGTCGTCGCGGCCTCAACATCACCCGCCAAATTGACTGAGCCGATATCATCCGTATCGCCGGAACCCGCCGTAATCGTCACCGCATCAGTGTCTGACTTCACCAAAGTGCCGTTTAAATTCACGTCGTCACCAGCAGTAATATTCACATCGCTGCCCGCGCCTGTCGCCTGGACCGTGACGCCCGCATTAACGGTTACATGGTCGTCGACATCAACGCTTTCGGAGGCTGTCAAATTAATTGTGGCGGCCTGAATGATATCCGCCGCAATCACCAACGGGCTGTGGGTCAAAATTGTAAGAGTTCCAGTGCCGGGATTAGTCAAACCATTCAAGGTGAGGCCGTCCAGCATATCCTCCACTGAAATATTCCCAGTCGTGGTTTCCAGAACAATGCCGTCACCATCAACTTCAACATCAATATCGCCGCCGGCCGTAAGGTCCAGGTTATCCGCTGTTAAATTCGCTGCGCCGTCATCAGACGTCGTGAGAGAACCAATTGTATCCACGGTAAGGGTCGCACCCGCACCGCTGGAAGTGACGGTCCCATTAATCAGCATATCCGTGCCGGCAGGCGTGATACCCGCTCCCGTATCTTGCAGTGCAATATTGCCGTCGGCAGTCAGAGTCGCGCCGGCATCAATCTGAATGCTGACACCGGCACCTAAGTTCGTGCCCATATCAATATATTCGGAAGCCGTCAGCGTAATATCACCGGCTGAATCAAGACCGCCGGTTGACTTAACCCACACACCGCCCGCGCCATCCAGATCGGAGTCACTGGTGAGATTGATTTGCGCGCCTGCATTCGTTGTGGTGACGATGTTTTCGACAACAATATTACGCAAGGCTGAAATAACATACTCCGCAGCCTGCATAATGGCTCCGGAGATCACGGTGTCCAGCCCGCTGCCGTTCAAGGTGATATTTCCTGCACCCAGCACGATGTCGCCAAAGTTAAATGTTGCGCCGGAAGCGTTCAGAGCTCCACCGGTGCCCGCCGTTGTGTTAATTTCAGCGGAGGGATTGGAAATCGTTAAGTCATTGCTGGAAGTAATTAAAATGTCGCCGCCGTTCGTGACACCATTACCTGAGGAGACGGTTCCGGTGACTGTCACATCGCCCAAGCCCGTATGCTCGTAGGTCACGGTGCTGCCGACCGTTTTCAAATCTTTGATTTCCGTATTGGTGCCGCTGTCTTTAACATTGACCGCGCCGGAAGTGGTTGTGCCGCTGATCGTATCAAACACGTTGGCATCTTGATCCAAAGTCACCGCGCCGCCCGCTTCGAATTGAAGATTATCTACCGTGATAATGCCCGCAGCACCTTCGGTAATCGTTCCGCCTGTTTTCAGGGTCAAGGTGTCTGCATTCGCCGGAGAAATCACATCCACATTCATGTTTCCGGAATCATTCGCACCGATACTTAACTCACTGGCTGTGATCTTGTCCGCTTCGGCATCGCTGACGTTAAAAGTTCCCGCTCCGCCGCCGACGCCAACCGTCGTCCCGGCTTTGGAGGTAAGCAGAGAAACAATGGCCGCGCCGGCATTGATGGCAGCCGTGCCGGTCAGAACAAAATCATTCGCCGTGATGCTCATATCTTGGCCCGATGTATTGGCTGTCACACCGGTCGCGATCGTAAATGTTCCCGTCCCACTCGCATCCGAATCGGCATTCACGGCAATACCGCCCGTATCCGTCGTGACGTTTTGATTCAAGGTGATGCCGTTACCGGCATTCGCGCCCAAAGCATTAAATGTGGACGCCGTTGTATCAAAAGTCACTGTTCCGGCCGCCGACATGGCATTGACGTTGACGGTGCCGATATTATTGCTATTCGCCGCCGTGATCCCGCGGACAGAAACCGTAGACGCATTGGAACCACCAACTGTTAAGCTATTCGCCGTAATGGTCTGAAGTTCGGTACCGCTAATGTCCGCATTTAAAGCACTACCCCCGCTGCCCAAACGAAGCGACGTCCCGGCGCTGGAAAGGAGCAACGAAGCGGCGCCCGAACCCGCGTTGTGCGTGCCCACTAAATCAAAATTATCCGCCGTAATGGAGACATCCCCGCCGCCGGTATTGACCGCGCTTCCGGCATTGGTCTGCAGATAATCCCCTGATCCATTCGCATCGGAGTCAGCCGTCACAGTATAGTTCCCACCGCCGGTCGTAATATCGGAAAGGGCCGCAGCAAGAGACACGTCCGTCTTTGCGCTTAAAGTGATGGCGCCACCGCTCGTTGTCAGGCCGGCATTGATAATGACGTTGCTGGCCCCATCAATCTCAATATCTCCCGCGCCGGAATTAAGCGCTGCCGCAATGGTCAAACCGCTGGTGTGATTGATCGTAATGCCGCCGCCGGAAGTCGTAATCGTCGCGCCGGTGTTGTCAAAACCCGAACCCTGGCTCGAGAAATTACCGCCGGAAGTGGTCACGGTGCTGCCAAAATCCACGGAGCCGGAGCCTGCAGTCACGGAGACATTTCTCAGCCCGCCGCTGGCTGCCAAAGTTCCTGATACGCTGAAATCATCGCCGCTGCCCAGGCCCGTCGTAAAGTCGACGTCCCCAAGAAGCACGGCATTGCCTGTGACTTTGATATCACTTAAGGTCGCAGTGACATCATCCGTAAAACGGGCCGTGGTCGAAATAATGTCAACATTCTCCGCACGCACCGTATTTGAAAAAGTGGTCTGGTTGCCGCTAGTCACTGTTAAATTGCTAAGCCCGCTGGAAGCACCGACGGCACCTTGAAAATCAATATTTGCCGTGCCCGCGCGCAAAATCAAGTCTCTGGCGGTTGAATCACTGTTTACAGTCCCTGCAAAAGTAACCGCCGCATCTGTTGTCGTCGCATCCGTATCAATCGTCGTATTGGCCCCCAAAGTTACGGGGCCTGTCAATGTGACCGCACCGGCATTGGTGCCCTGGTCCGTACGGACTGTCCCCGTCAAATTAAGGCCGTTCGCCGAGGTCACATTGACACTGCCGCCTGAAGTGGTCAGGGCGCCTAAATTCAGTACATTGAGGCCTGTGTTCGACGCAAAAATATTGCCCGAAGCCGCGGTTGTGGTTGCAATTAAGGTACCCAGATTTGTCGTAGCCCCGCCTGAAGCGGCAGCAATCGCAAGCTTGAGCGCGGTCGACGCGGTCCCGTTATTGATTTCAGTGCCGGAGTTCAGCGTCAGATTGCCGGTCGTGACCGTGTCTGTGGCCGCCCCGCTGCCCGTGCGCTGCGCCGATCCAACATTCACCGCGCCTGCGGCATTCGATAACCCAAGGGTTGTTCCTGCTGTCAGCGTGATATCACCGCTCACGGCTTTATCGGTTCCCGAAGCGGCAGCGCCGGTCAGTTCGGCATTGCCGGTAGTCAGAGAACCGGTTCCCGTAATGGAGGTTCCCGCAGAAACTGTAATCGCTCCGGACTGAGCGGTCTGCCCGCTGGCAGCATCCGCCACTGTAGAGTTTCCGGTATTCACTGTGTTATTGACCACGACACCGGCTGTCTGTGAAGTCAAGCTGATGGCGCCCGTTGTACCGCTAGCCGCTAAATCACCCGTGTTCAAGACGCCGTTAATCGTAAGGGTTCCTTCCGCATTGACGGTAATGCTCCCCGATCCTGTGGTAATGGTTGAGAGATTAATGGGAGCGCTGCCGGCATCGCCGCCGTTGGTGCCGGAATTAATGGTGACGTTTCCTGAACCGGAAGTCGTGATTGAAAAACCGGTTGCACCGGTGACTAAATCAATACCCGTGGAACCTTCGCCGGAAGAGTTGCGCGTTTCGATTTTAATATCGCGGTTATTTTTAATCGTAAGGCCGCCTGTGAAGGCGCCGCTGACGCCGATGCCATTGGTCGCCTGAAGCTGCAAATTGGCATCGGTTCCTTCAATTTCAGATTCAAAGATACTGGAAGGTGCTGCATTGGCATAAGTAATCGTTCCGTTATCGCCGGCGCCATTATTTCCAAAAAGAGTCGTGGAAACTCCGTTATCATTCCCGTCACTGGTGCCGCCGTTAATCGTTAAAGTTGCCGGATCTAATAGCCAGGTTCCCGTGGACCCTGCTTCTGCACGAGCATCCACGCCAATCCCGCTCACATTAAAATAACCGTGGCTTGAGGTTTCAAGCAAGCCGCCGTCACCGGAAAGAAGCCCGCCCCGGATACTAAAAGTACCGTGGGCACTCATGGCGTCATCGCCCCAAACAATAATCTTGCCGCCGTCGCCTTCCATAATGGCATCGGCATTCACGTCAGCCCATTTGTCAACATGCGTCAGTTTGGCATTCGGCACTGAACCCAGGCCCTGATAATCGCCGCCGATCAAAACTTCGCCGCCGCCGTTATAGCCGGAAGCATCGACCGTGGCGCCTTCAAAAAGCCCGGCCTTTTCACCGAGGACATGAATCTTGCCGCCGGTCTCGCCATAGTCATCACCCTTCGCGCGCAAAGTACCCGTCACGGAGACGATGCCTTGATCACCGCCATCGAGGATAATTTGGCCATTGCGGCTGGCAATCGAATTGGCTTCCACAATGCCGGTATGATTGACTAAACTGTCAAAAACCTGCTCCGCGGCACGGGCTGAAAAAATCACCAAGCCGCCTGCATTTTGCACGGTCCCGGAATTGTTGATCGCGCTTTCAATGCGGTTTCCGTTGAGATCGACAACAGGCGCACTGACAGGCTCATCAATCGCTACAGAAATAATCCCTTTGCCGCCGCTGATATCGAGCGTCACACGGTCACCCGCGGCCAATACGACCGGGCCGCCATTGGCGGCAATGTTGCCTTCGTTTTGAACGGCGCTTGAAATAAGTGCGAGAAAACTGTCTTCGCCGAGTTTAAAATTACCTTTATTGGAAATAAAGGCCGTATCTTGATTAAAACCACGGGAAAATTCGGCAATGCCGGCAAAGAAACTGGCGGAATCGATGCCCAGCGTTGAAAGAATCGCGCCGCCATTGACCGCGCCCTGAAAAGAAGCGGTGATATCAAAACCCAGGGTATTAATGAAGGCCGCAATACCGTCCACGGTTAAAGTACCCGCCCAGACGGACGCATGATTGTCAAAAAATTCAAAGATGGCACTTGCGGTTGGATCCACAAGCCCATCGGCGTTCAAAACATTCACATGCACGCTCTGCCCCTCAGCGATGTCGCCGTCGGTCACATGATAACGTCCGCCTGCGGCCGCGTTGACTTGCGTGTTACTGCCATCGCCCGAACTCATGATGTTCCCTTGAGGGTCGGTCACGACCCATCCGGCGGCCTTAGGGGTTGCAAAAGTCACGAGATGAAAAATGACGGTGGCAAGAGCAGTCATGCGCTTGAGGCTGATTTTCATAGAAAGGGGTCCATCCTTTAAATTAAATTCCGCAAAGGAGCCGGGCACACTGTGAAGCGTGAGCCAGGCACCTTTTGCCTCTAAAACAACTCCGTGGATACGCCGAAATAAAAAGTGCTTTTGGAACTATCGTTAGGCCTCGATCCGGTCGGCGCGCCCCACTGAAAGCGTCCGTAAACCCGGTCCAAAAGTTCGACCCGCAGACCGCCGCCGGCGCCGGCCAGAAAACGGTCTGCATCCTCGCCGGCCTGCGGACGGCGCAGCGCGCCTCCGCCGAAATCATAGAACGCAACACCCATGATTTGTTTGCGCAAGGGCTTTGACGAATAAGGCAGTTTCCAATTGGCCGGAAAAAAATATGCCGGAATATAAATCTCGTTGGCTAAATACGCGCCGTAATCGGCCAGGTATTCGCCTTCCTGATAACCGCGCACGCTGAAGGCGCCGCCCAGCCGGATTTGCTCAGACGGCGCAAGGCTGTCGGGTGTCAACTGCAGGTTGCCGCGCAAAGCCAAAGTCATGTCTTTGGGCAGTTTTTGATAACGCAGCAGCGAGGTGCGGTAAATAAAAAATTGACCGCCGGTGCCCGTGCGCGACGCCCCCGCGTCCTGATTGTCCGAAGCGCCCAGAAAATTGCTGAAGCCGGCATGAAAAGTATGCGGAAAAATCGTGCGGCCCCAGCGGTCGTTTTCTTCCAGGTTGATCCCGAGATTCAAAATGCGGAGTTCGTCCACGCCGGCTTCGTCGCCAAGCACGGTATTTTCAATACTCTTCCAGTCAAAACCGATATTCACGCCCGCGCTCCAATGCTGCCGGTCCAGGACGGGCTGCGTCATCAAAAGGCCATAGGTCGTGGCATGGCCTTCGACATTCAGCGCCGCAAAGGGGCCGCCCAAATCCACCGACGAACGGCTGTAAGAAAGCGTAAGCGCGGTACGGAATGACGTCACCGGAATAGTGTAATTGGCTCCCACGGCCCAAGAATGGCGGCCGATCTGAAAACGCGCCGAGGCTTCGTCCATAAAACCCAGCAAATTAGTATGGGTCAGCCCCACACCCCAGCGATGCTTGCCGGTATTATCGGTTCCCAAGTTATTGACATCTGTCGAAAGATGCAGCGGAAACTTGTCTTCGACATTGATTTCCAGATCCGTCGTCTTGAGTTCACGGCCGGGCTTTAAAACAGCCTTGGCTTTGATATCGCGATTTTTGTTGAGAAAATTCATGGCGCCGCGCAGTTCGTCATAAAAAAGAACTGTGCCCGCCGAAACCTTCAGCATGCGGCGGATTAAAGAATCCGAAAACCAGTGATTGCCCTTGATCTCAACTTGGCCGATCACGCCCTCAATAACGGCGATTTCAACCGTGCCGGACGTGACATTTTGAGGCGGCAGATAGACATAGGCCGCAATGTAACCGGCCGCGCGGTAGTGTTGCTTGATGGCTGCGGCAATGACTTGCAAATCTTCAAAGTGAACTTGCTTATTAAGATAGCTGCTGTAAAGGTGTTCTAACTCACCGGTGGGGATATTTTCATTGCCGCTGACGACAACCTGTTTTAAAACAAAGGTGACATCCGATTTCGGACGCGCAATTTCAGTTTCTTGTTTTTGGATCGATTCTGGAACAACCGGAGCAGCGGCCGCTTTCACTTCTTCTTCAAGAGCCGCCTCTTTTTCAAAGCGGGACTGTTCAGCACCAGCCGTTTCGCGCGTATCTTGCACGGCTGCGTGCGCGGAGGCACTTTCTAAAACAGCGAAAATAACAAAAGACAGGTATTTTCTCTTAAACAGTTTCAAGGGCCCTCTCTCGGGTTTGAGAATTTAAGAATGCTGCTTGCGCTTCATGCAGAAATTGAAAAACTTGCAGAAGTATTGAAGGATAACACTGTCCAGGGAGTTCATGGAGAGAAGTTTAAAGCAAGAATCTCTATGTTATTTAATGCTAAAAAATGCTATATGAACTTTTGGCCCGCTTTAAATTTTAAGCGATTTTTTTCTCTTTTAACATCAGGCCGGTCACGCGTGAAATGGCCCCTGCCGGCAGAAGGTAGACCTCCACAGATGTACCGGGTTTAAACGTTTCGGCTTTGTTGGGCGGCCATATTTCAATAAAAGCCTCGGTCTCACCGGTGGCAGGATCGGTATATTCCACATGCAGCAGGATATCGCCCATTTGAGAAGGCGTCACATGCATAATTTTTCCCTGAACTTTCTGCCCCTCCTGAAATAACCGGAAATAAGCGTTCCACTCCGCGGAGTCTTTAGCCCCGCAGCCGGCGAGAAACAAAAAAAACGGCAAGAGTAAAAATCGTGGCTTGTATTTCATAGCAGGCCTCCAGAATAAAATATTAAAGTCACAACGGCACAAAGTTAAATAAATTTCTAACTACGACTTCAACATCATGAATCCATTTTTTGTCTTTATGACTTTGTGACCTTTTGACCTTGTGACTCTTCTGAAAATTCTCCCGGTACTTCACTGACCACACTCAACTCCACACCGGTCATGGGATGGATGAAAACCAGCCGCGCCGCATGCAGCAAAAGACGCCGGGCGCGCGTGACGGCCAGCATATCCTCCTGCCAACCCTGCTCAATGTAACGCGTATACACGGCGGGATCGATATAAATTTTATCGCCGGCCACCGGGCATCCCGCTAGTGCAAAATGGGCGCGAATCTGGTGCATGCGCCCGGTCTCAGGCCGCACTCTGACACGGGTATACGTTTGCTGCCCATCCTTCCACGTTTGCCGCGTTTCATAAGCGGTACTTGCGCTTTCTCCGGCCGGGTCTTCGCAGCGCAGACGGAACCGCTCCACCTGCCGGAATCCCAGGGGAAATGTCAGGCATCCTGCGGATTCAGGCGGCGCCCCAAGCAGGACGGCCTCGTAATCTTTTTGCACGCGCCGGAATTCGAAAAGCTTGCCAAGTTCGCCGGCCATTGCACTAGTTTTGGCTGCAAGCACCACCCCGCTGGTTTCGGAATCAAGCCGGTTGATGATGGAAAGATAGCCGGCACGGTCCTGCTTTAAAAGCGACAAAAGATTTTTGGTCAAAAAACGCCCGCCCGGATGCACCGGCAGCGGCGCGGGCTTTTCGACCGCCAGCATCCACTCGTCTTCAAAAAGAATGCGATAGTTGAGAGCAACATCATAGTCGGCTTCGGTGCGGGGAACAAAAACCATGGTTTATTGTATCACGCGGTGTCATTTCCGTCTCTGCGTGGAAGCCGAGACGGTCATGCGCAGCGCTGTTGGCGCTGTGTCATTCCTGCATGCTTTTAGCGGGAATCCAAAACCCTGATCCTCGATAAAAACATTCGAGGATGACCCATTCCAAAAAAACAGCGTGTCCTTCCGGACAGACTTTTTATGTGTGTCTTGTGTCTTGTGCCTTTTCTGTTATGTGTTACAATTCTCTCAACACCCCACCCATTTCATGAGACCCTTTAATCATCATTCCGGCAATCATTATTCGCGGCATCCCCACAATGGGCAGGGCCATGGCCACGGACGTCAACCGGACGAAACCGAACGCCGTTTCATGGCCGGGACCGTCATTGACCCTTCACCGCGCATTCGCCTAGAAGAGGGATCCGCCGAGTTGACCATGCGCGCCATGGACCTGATTACACCGATTGGCATGGGCCAGCGCGGCCTGATCGTAGCGCCTCCGGGTTCGGGCAAAACCACGTTTTTGAAGCATCTTTGCCAGGCTGTGGCCAAGAGCCAGCCTCACGTAAAACTCTATTGCCTTCTGATTGACGAACGGCCCGAAGAAGTCACGGATTTGCGCCGCAGTGTCACCGCGGAGGTACGCTGGTCCTCATCTGACGACTCTTATGACAACCACATCAGCACGGCAGATAAACTCATGAAGCAGGTTTACCGTGAAGCCGGTGAAGGTGCAAACGTGATGGTTTTGATTGACTCGCTGACGCGCCTGACGCGCGTGCACAATGCCGAACGTTCCAGCGGCCGCACAATGTCCGGCGGTGTGGATGCCCGTGCCCTTGAAATCCCCCGGCGCATTTTCGGGGCCGCGCGCAAGATTGAAAATGGCGGCTCGCTTTCCATTCTGGCGTCCATCCTTGTCTCGACCGGCAGCCGCATGGACGACATTATTTTCGAAGAGTTCAAAGGCA
>JAHFHF010000086.1 GCA_023247055.1 Candidatus Omnitrophota bacterium | reverse complement strand
AGGCACTAAGGCTGAAGCAATCCCAATGAGGTGATTGCTTCGACTTGAGTTGAATGCCGTCTCGCAATGACAAAAAAAGGGAACTTTTGTCATTGCGAAGCAGCGAGGCACTAAGGCTGAAGCAATCTCGCTTTTAAAGTGGGCGATAAACTATGAAAATTTCAGAAATTTATAAAAAAACAAAACCCGCCATTTCATTTGAGTTTTTCCCGCCCAAGACCGATGAAGCCGAACAGAAACTCTTTGAAACCGCGGCCGAACTTAAAACGCTCAACCCCTCGTTTATCTCCGTGACCTACGGCGCCATGGGCAGTACGCGCGATAACACGCTGCGTATTACCGACCGCATCAAGAATAAAATCGGCATTGAGTCCGCGGCGCATCTGACTTGCGTAGCCCAGTCGCGCGATGAGATTGAATCGGTTTTATCCCAATTGGCTGAACGCGGCATTGAAAATATCGTGGCTTTGCGCGGCGATCCTCCGAAGGGGGAGACGGAGTTTAAACCGCTGGCGAACGGTTTTTCGCATGCGTCGGAACTAGTACGGTTTATCCGGCAGCATCCGCGTTTTAGCAAGGCCTTTGCGCTCGCGGTCGCGGGATATCCGGAAGCGCACATCGAATGCCGCGACAAGAAAAAAGATTTGGAATATCTGCGCCTTAAAGTCGCCGAAGGCGCCGATGCCGTGATTACGCAGCTTTTTTTCAACAACGCCGATTACTTCGATTTTGTGGAGCGCGCGCGCAAAGCCGGCATCAACGCGCCGATTGTTCCCGGCATTATGCCGCTCACCAACATCAGCCAGATCAAACGCTTTGCCGATATGTGCGGCTGCGCGATTCCGGTAAAGATGCAAGACGCCATGGCGCGTTTTGCCGAAGACCCGGCGGGCGCGGAAAACTACGGCATTGACTATGCGACGGTTCAATGCCGCGAATTGATTGCAGCCGGAGTGCCTGGAATTCATTTTTATACGCTGAATAAATCGCGGGCCACGCGGGATATTTATCGCGGTTTAAGTTTATCTCTTTGAGATCCTTTGTCGTCCTGCGAGTACGCAGGCGACTCAGGATGACAAAGTTTCGAATTACAATGAAACGGTGATCTCATGGAAGATCTCAATCAAATCAAAGTCTTTACCCTTCAAGAAGCGGAAGCACTCTTGCCGTCTCTTAGCGCGCTGCTGATCCAGATTAAAACTCTGCGCGGCCAGATTCAAAAACTCGAGGTCGAAATTGACTTGGAAGAAATGGTGCAAGAAGGGGAAGATTCTTCGCGCCTCGATGCGCGCGTCGAAGATTATAATAGCCGGGTCGCAGAGTTTTATGCGCTTGTGGATAAGGTGCACGAACCGGGTTGTTTTCTGAAAGATGCGGATTTGGGGTTGATTGATTTTTACAGTATGAGGGACGGCAAAGTTGTTTATTTATGCTGGAAGCTGGGTGAGTCTCGAATTACCTTCTGGCATGATGTCCACAGCGGCTTCGGATCAAGACAACCGCTTTAATCAATTTTGTAGCAATTCATGAATTGCCACTACAGGGCCAAGAACTTCTAATTTTCTGTAGTGTCCAGGCATGTCTGGACACTACAACTCCTTATGCAGCAAGGGTTTAAAAAAATCCTTGTTTCCCCGGGTGCTCCCGCATATAATACCTCGCTTAAATTGAGTCCTTCAAAGGTGTTACCGCAGTACCGTTCCACCCTGAGACTTAACCAAAACTCTAATGCCTTTTAGGCCCTGACCGGCATTGCTGCCGGCTTGATAAGCTAAAGACGCACATTTCCAAAGGAGGAAAATCTCTTGTCTGAGCTGACCCTTAAACAACTGTTAGAAGCCGGTGTCCACTTCGGGCACCAGACCCAGCGCTGGAATCCCAAGATGAAGAAATTTATTTTCGGGGAGCGTAACGGTATTTACATCATCAACCTCGAAATTACCATGACCTGCCTGAAGACCGCCCTTGATTTTATCAAGAAAATCATCTCCGAAGGGCAGAACGTGCTTTTTGTCGGCACGAAAAAGCAGGCCCAGGTCTCGATCAAAGAAGCTGCCGAACGCTGCGGCATGCCGTATGTCAACGAACGCTGGCTGGGCGGTATGCTCACCAACTTCGAAACCATCCGCAAATCGATCAGCCGTTTGGATTTGATCGACCGTATGGAAAAAGACGGCAGCTTTAAATACGTCACCAAAAAAGAAGTCGGCAGCCTGCTCAAAGAGCGTGAAAAACTCATTAAGCACCTAACCGGTATTCGTGAGATGAAGCGCCATCCGGCGGCGATCTTCGTTATCGACTCCAAAAAAGAAGAAATTGCCGTGCTTGAGGCGCGTAAACTCGGCATTCCGGTCGTGGCCGTGCTTGACACGAACACCGATCCGGATCTCGTGGATTTTCCGATCCCGGGCAATGACGACGCCATTCGCGCCATCAAACTGTTTTGCAATGCCGTGGCGGATGTGGCGCAGGCAGGACGCGTTGATTTTGAGAAAAACGTGAGCGTGCGTGCGCTGGCTGAAAATCCAGAAGCGAAACCCGACGAAATGGCCGCTGTGGAAGTGACTGCCGGAGATGCCGCGGCGGAAGATGCCGTGGAAGACCCGCTTGCTGTGCTTGAGAAAGCCGGCCTCGCTGAAGAAGACGAGGACAAGCTGCTCAAAGCGGCGGAAGACGAAGGCAAAAAAGCGCCGGTGGCCCGCAAGAGCATTAAGAACTAATTTTAAGCACGACGTCATTCGTCAAAAAGGAAACTTTATGATTGCCAATCAGCAAAATTTAAAAGCCGATCTGGTCAAACTGCGTGAATTGACCGGCGCGGGCATGAGTGATTGCAACAGCGCGTTGAAAGAAGCCAACGGGGATCTCAAAGCGGCCCAAGACATTATCCGCAAACGGGGCCTCGACATTGCCAAGAAAAAGTCCTCCCGCGAAGCCAAGGAAGGGATTATCTCCAGTTACGTGCATGCCGGCGCTAAACTTGCCGTCATGGTCGAAATCAACTGCGAAACTGATTTTGTGGCGCGTAATGAAACCTTTCAGGCGTTTGCCAAAGATCTGGCCATGCAAGTTGCAGCCGCGCACCCGCTTTTTGTGAAAGCGGAGGATATTTCTGCGGAAGTCCTCGAAAAAGAAAAATCCATGTTTGCGGATGAAGTCAAAGGCAAGCCCGATGCGATCCGCGAAAAAATTCTGGAAGGGAAGATGGCCAAGCGTTTTGAAGACATCTGCCTGCTCAACCAGAAATTTATCAAAGATGACTCTAAGACCATTCAGGAATACCTCAACGACACGATCGCTAAGCTGGGTGAGAACATCATCATTCGCCGGTTTGTGCGTCTCGAAGTCGGCGGCGCTGCTTAACACGGCGAACCTAGGAAACGGGTCACATGGTCCGCGGTAAGAAAAAAACACGCTATAAGCGCGTCCTTCTCAAGATCTCCGGCGAAGCCCTCCAAGGCAACCTGGGCTACGGCATTGACCCCAATGTCGCCCAATCCGTTGCCGAAGAAATCAAAGGCATCTACAAGCTCGGTGTCGACGTGGCCCTGGTCATCGGCGGCGGCAATATTTTCCGCGGCGTCCAGGCCTCCAAAGTCGGCATGGACCGCGCCACGGCCGATTACATCGGCATGCTGGCCACAGTCATCAATGCGCTGGTCGTTCAGGAAGCCCTTGAGAAAAATGGGGTGCACACGCGCGTTTTGTCCGCCATCGAGATTCAGGAGTTGGCCGAACCGTATATCCGCCGCCGCGCGATGCGTCATTTCGAAAAGCGCCGCGTGGTGATTTTTGCGGCAGGGACCGGCAGCCCGTTTTTTACGACCGACACGGCCGCGGCCCTGCGCGCGATTGAAATCGGGGCCGACGCAATTTTTAAGGCGACCAAAGTCGACGGCGTTTATTCCAAAGACCCTAAAAAATTCAAAGATGCGGTGCGTTACGATAAACTGACGTATTTTGAAGTGCTGAGCCAGCGCCTTGAAGTCATGGATTCCACAGCGATTTCGCTCTGCATGGACAACCAGCTGCCGATCATTGTTTTTAATATGACGAAACCGGGCAATATCCGCCGCGTGCTTACGGGCGAAAAAATCGGAACCACCATCGGCGGTTAAGGGAGGAATTATGCCAGATCTGACAGACAGCAAGAGCATCCTGAACAGCGCCCAGCAGAAAATGACAAAAACCCTGGATGCGACCAAACGCGAATTTCAGAACATTCGCACGGGCCGCGCTTCCATCGCCCTGGTCGAGGGCATTGTGGTCGATTATTACAACACGCCGACGCCGCTCAAAGGCTTGGGCAATATTTCAACGCCTGACCCCAAGACGATTGCGATTACGCCCTGGGACCCCGGGGTGATCAGCGAAATTGAAAAAGCAATTCAAAAGTCCAATCTCGGCCTGACGCCGCACAATGACGGCAAGGTCGTGCGTATCAACATTCCATCTCTGACGGAAGAGCGGCGTGAAGAACTGTCCAAGTTGATCAAGAAAACGGCTGAGGAAGGCCGCATCGCCATTCGTGCCGCGCGCCACGAAGCCATTGAGACCGTAAAAAAACTGGAGAAGGGGAAACAGATTCCCGAAGACCAGTCGCATGCGTCGCAAAAAGACATCCAAAAAATCACGGACAAATTTATTGCCGATATTGACGCATCGTTGAAGCAAAAAGAAACTGAAATTCACGCAATTTGAGTGCTGTGTCCATTCCCGCCTCGGTGCAGAGACCGAGACGGTCATGCACAGCGCTGATGGCGCTGTGTCATTCCCGTATGTTTTTGGCGGGAATCTAGGATTCAATTTTGATAAAAGATTTTTAGGGTAGCACGTTTAATTTTTGCCTCGAATGATTGTTGATTTTTGAAATAGGAATTTGATAAGCTGTGCGTCCAGTAATTAATTTTGCTCTTTTTTGTTTTTTGTCATTGCGAAGCAGGGTTCAAGTGAGGCTGAAGCAATCTCGCTTGTTCTTTGATTATGCCAGCAGCTCGCCCCCGAAATAAGCAGTTCCGCTGTGAAGTGCCAGCGAAACAATTTCGAGGGCAAGAAACACGGATGTCCTTAGACATCCGGTTTCTAGTCTCTGCGTTAGACGCAGAGGCGAACTCGAAATTTGGTCATATAAAATTTTTGATGTCGTTCAGGGTTCCTAGCTCGCCTCCGATGCTAAGCGGTTACAACGAAACAGCCCGTTGTAACCAGCATCCGAGGCAGAGTTCAAATTTTGTAAGTTAATTTTGCTCTTTGGTCAATGCTTGCCGCTCGCCCCCGAAATAAGCAGTTCCGCTGTGAAGTGCCAGCGAAACAATTTCGAGGGCGAGCTCGAAATTTTGTAATATAAAATTTGTAAGTCTAAGGAATTTCGAGCTCGTAGCTCAGTTGGTAGAGCACTTCCCTTTTAAGGAAGGTGTCGATGGTTCGATCCCATCCGAGCTCATAATTTTCTATCTGTGTGATGGCGCTGGTAAGCGCGCGCCATCAGAGAAAATTATGCAATCACAGCGAAGACTAAGGAAGTCTTCGTCTGTGAATAGCACCAATTTTTTCTTGTTTCAAGCTTTCAAGCGGATAACCTGACATCCGTGTTTACCATGTCCCCATCGTCTAGCTCGGTCAGGACACCAGATTTTCATTCTGGCGACAGGGGTTCAAATCCCCTTGGGGACGCCATTCATTTCTATCTCTGGGTCACAGAGATAGAGATGTAAGCCCTGGTTCGTTTTGCGAACCGGGGCTTTTTTTATGTCGCGACACGCTCAAGACTTACGGCGAGTCTAAACACCGCGTTTTTTCCGCCCGACTTTGGTTTTAAAACCACATCTCCGGTTAGGGCTACTTTGCCCCCATAATCTCCGATTTATCTCTAAAACCGTCATTGTTTCCGCATGCTGGTTTTGATCACTTATGGCGCAGATAAGAAAATTTTCAACGCTAAAATTGGACCTGAAACCAGTTATAGGCGCAATTATTAATTTTTATGCGGAGGCTATCTCTGGTTCTCCCACGAAATAATTGATTATTCCTAGCATTTGCTATTGAAGCTAAGTCAAATCGGGGCGTTCTATGTGAGAGTCATAAGCTAGTTGGATTCCGCATTATTCCTGCGAAATGTCGAACCCGATCGGGAATAAAATTTTAATATTATTTTAACGTTTTAGACCCGCCTTTTAATTAGCTTTCACACTTAGCCCCAGCTAACATTTCCTTAGAAGATTGTGAACGGCATTGCCGGCAAAGGAGGGGATATGAAAATCTTCAAGCTGTGTTTGCTCGGGGTCGTTGCTCTTACTACAGCCAGTGCTGGAAAAGCGGATGCCGGAATTATTCCTTACTCTCTGATTCAAACCGGAGATCAGCCCGCAAAAACAGCGACGTGCGAAAATCTCGAGCGGCGGCAGTCGGAGGCGCTAAAAAGAATCGCGGCGCTTCAACGTGAAGAAAAGAAGAATTTGGCGGAATTGGAAACGCTGGCAAAAAGTTTCTGTAATGAAACACAGTCGTAAGGAGGCGGGACAATGGATTATCTCTACGTCGGAATTACTTTAGTGCTCTTTATATTTTCATTAGGGCTGATTGTGCTTTGCGAGAAAATTTGAATGAATGAGTTTCAAGTGTAAAGGGGGAGTGTATGACGGCGATTTACTGGATTGGCGGGGTTGTGTCGGTGATTCTCTTCGTTTATCTTTTGGCGGCGCTTATCAAGCCGGAGGTGTTTGAATGAATACGAATAATTTAATTCAGTGTTTTTTATATCTTGCCGCACTTGTTCTGTGCGCCAAGCCGCTCGGCCTGTACATGGCGAAAGTCTACGAGAAAAAATCGGCAGGCAAAGTAGAGTCTGTCTTGTACCGGCTTTGCGGAGTGGACCCGAACAAAGGGATGAATTGGAAGACGTACGCTGCGGCCATGATGCTATTCAATGTGCTTGGGATCGCCGTGGTCTATAGCCTGCAGCGTTTTCAGAATCTCTTGCCGTTTAATCCCATGGCTTTGGGTGCGGTGACGCCGGATTCTTCTTTTAATACGGCTGTCAGTTTTGGAACGAATACCAACTGGCAGGGGTATGGCGGCGAGACCACGATGAGTTATTTGACGCAGATGCTGGGTCTTACCGTGCAGAACTTCGTTTCGGCGGCTTGCGGGATGGTGGTGCTCGTGGCGCTGATCCGCGGCTTCGTTAAAAAACAGGCCAATGAAATTGGAAACTTTTGGGTCGATCTCGTGCGTTCGACGCTTTATATTTTGCTGCCGTTATCATTCGCCCTCGCGATTGTGCTGGTTTCCCAAGGGGTTGTTCAGACCTTTGCGCCAAGTCACACCGTGTCTTTGGTTCAAGCTACCGCGGATTCAAGCGGTAAAGCGGTCACCGAGCAGGTGCTTGCCGTCGGGCCGGCTGCTTCCCAGATTGCGATTAAGCAATTGGGAACTAATGGAGGCGGTTTTTTTAATGTGAACTCGGCGCATCCTTTCGAAAATCCGACGCCTCTGTCGAATTTTCTGGAGATGCTGGCGATCCTGCTTATTCCCGCATCACTGTGCTACATGTTCGGTGTGATGGTGCGGGACAAACGCCAGGGTTGGGCGCTTTTGGCAGCGATGATGCTCATTTTTATTCCGCTTCTTTGGACCTGCGTTCAAACGGAGCAAATGGGCAATCCTGCTTTTGCCCCGCTGGGGATTGACCAATCGGCGAGCACGCTCCAAGCAGGCGGAAATATGGAGGGCAAGGAAGTCCGTTTCGGAATCGTGAATTCAACCCTTTGGGCCACGGCGACGACGGCCGCTTCAAACGGTTCCGTTAATTCCATGCATGATTCCTTTATGCCGCTTGGCGGTTTGATTCCGATGCTGATGATGCAGCTCGGCGAAGTTGTTTTTGGCGGCGTTGGCTCCGGCCTTTACGGCATGATCGCTTTTGCCATTATTGCCGTCTTTGTGGCGGGCCTCATGGTGGGCCGGACGCCGGAGTATTTGGGGAAAAAAATCGAAGCCTCTGAAATGAAAATGGCCTCGTTAATCATTCTCATTCCCTGCTGTCTTGTGAAATTAGGAACGGCAGCGTCCGTCGTTTCACCGGGCGGCACGGCGACGATTTTCAATCCCGGCATTCACGGCTTTAGCGAAGTGCTCTACGCATTTTCTTCCGCAGCCAATAATAACGGCAGCGCCTTCGCAGGGTTGGGCGCCAATAATATTTTTTATAACATTGCGCTCGGGCTGGCGATGTTTATTTCGCGGTATTGGCTCGCGATACCCACGTTGGCCATTGCCGGCGCGCTGGCACGCAAAAAAATCGTCCCGGTCACTTCAGGGACATTGCCGACGCATACGCCTCTGTTTATCTTTTTTCTGGCCTCGGTGGTCGTGGTGGTTGGTGCTTTAACTTTTTTCCCATCACTGGCGCTGGGCCCAATCGTTGAACATCTGGTACTTGCCAGGTAAAGGAGATTTTCGATGATTACTGTTAAAACACATAAAGCAGCAAGATCTCTTTTTGATCCGGCAATTGCCGGTGCCGCGGCGGTGGAGGCTTTTAAAAAGCTGGACCCGCGGCATCAAATTAAAAACCCGGTCATGTTTGTCGTGCTGGTCGTTAGTGTTCTGACCACAGGCCTTTTTGTTCAGGCTTTGGCGGGGCATGGTGAAGCCCCCACAAGTTTCATCTTGGCGATAACCTTGTGGCTGTGGTTCACACTGCTCTTTGCCAATTTTGCGGAAGCGATGGCTGAAGGCCGCGGTAAAGCCCAGGCTGCAAGTTTGCGGAAGGCCAGAAAAGACACGCCGGCCAAAAAACTGTCAAAGCCGGTTTACGGCGTGGCCCATACCATTGTTTCGGCAACCGTCCTCAAAAAAGGGGATGTTGTGCTGATCGAAGCCGGGGATTCCGTGCCGATGGATGGCGAAGTGATTGAAGGCATTGCTTCCGTGGATGAAAGCGCGATTACCGGCGAAAGCGCGCCGGTCATTCGGGAAAGCGGCGGTGACCGCAGCGCGGTAACCGGAGGCACACGAGTGCTTTCAGACTGGATCGTGGCGCGGATTAGCTCCAACCCCGGCGAAACGTTTCTTGACCGCATGATTGCCATGGTGGAGGGCGCCAAGCGGCAAAAGACGCCCAATGAAATCGCGCTGAGTATCCTGCTTGCCGGCTTTACGCTGATTTTTCTTTTAGCGACAGTCACGTTGCTGCCTTTTTCGATCTACGCCGTTGCTTCTTCAGGGCACGGACTGCCGATTACGGTGACAGTTCTGGCAGCGCTCCTTGTGTGTCTCATTCCGACGACTATTGGCGGACTTCTTCCCGCTATCGGAATCGCGGGAATGGACCGCATGATCCAGGCCAATATTATTGCCACGTCAGGTCGGGCGGTTGAAGCGGCGGGAGATGTGGACGTGCTGTTATTGGATAAAACTGGCACGATCACGCTGGGCAACCGGCAGGCAGTTGCTTTTTTCCCGGCCAAAGGTGTGACCAAAGAGGCTCTGGCCGATGCGGCGCAGTTGTCATCCCTTTCGGATGAAACCCCGGAAGGGCGGAGTATTGTGGTTCTTGCCAAAGAAAAGTATGGCATCCGTGAGCGTCAGATCCATAATTTGGGCGCGACGTTTATTCCCTTCAGTGCGCAAACACGCATGAGCGGTGTGAATTTGGCGGAAGGCCGTCAAATCCGCAAAGGTTCTGCCGATGCGATTGAGGCCTATGTGCAAAAACTCGGAGGAGTTTTCCCCGGTGATTTGAAAGAAAGCATTGAGTCGATTGCCAAAGACGGCGGAACGCCGCTGGTTGTCGCGGAACAGGCGCGCACCCTTGGAGTGATTCAACTCAAGGACATCGTTAAAGGCGGGATCAGGGAGCGTTTCAGCGAACTGCGCCGTATGGGAATTAAAACCATCATGATCACCGGCGATAACCCGTTGACGGCCGCGGCGATTGCCGCGGAGGCGGGCATGGATGATTTCCTCGCAGAAGCCACACCGGAAACGAAGCTCAAGTTTATCCGTGAGATGCAGGCGGGAGGACGGCTTGTGGCTATGACGGGGGACGGCACCAATGACGCTCCCGCGCTGGCTCAAGCGGATGTCGCCGTGGCGATGAATACCGGAACTCAGGCTGCCAAAGAAGCCGGCAATATGGTGGATCTGGATTCGAATCCCACCAAGTTGATTGAAATTGTGGAGATTGGAAAACAGCTGCTGATGACACGCGGTTCTCTGACGACCTTCAGCATTGCCAACGATGTATCAAAGTATTTTGCGATTATTCCCGCTGCGTTTGTGGGAACGTATCCGGCGCTGGGGGCCTTGAATATCATGCATCTCGCGACTCCGGCCAGCGCGGTGATGTCCGCGGTTATTTTCAACGCGCTGATTATCATTTTTCTGATCCCTCTCGCGCTCAAAGGGGTGCGCTACCGCGCTGTCGAAGCCAGCCGGCTTTTGCGGGACAATCTTTTAATTTACGGCCTCGGCGGGGTCCTGGCTCCATTTGTCGGGATCAAATTGATCGACCTGCTGCTTGTGATGTTTCATGCAGTTTAATCTTGCTTGTCATCCTGACAAAATTACAAAGAGGAGATAAATTTATGATGCGAGAACAAATAAGACCTACTTTAGTTTCATTTCTTTTGCTGAGTGTGATCACCGGGGTCGTTTATCCGCTTGTGGTGACAGGGGTTTCTCAGACCCTTTTTAAAAATCAGGCTGGCGGCAGTTTGATTTTCAGGGATGGCAAGCCGGTGGGGTCCGCGCTCATTGGCCAATTGTTTGATCAGCCGCAGTATTTATGGGGACGGCCTTCAGCCACATCGCCGGCTTATAATGGAGCAGCCTCTTCAGGATCGAATTTTGGACCGTTGCATGCTGATTTTCTGAAATCTGTCGCAGACAGAGTTCAAACCCTGAAGGCCGCTGATCCGGGTAATACGGCTTTGGTTCCAGTGGACCTTGTGACCGCTTCCGGCAGCGGACTTGATCCGCATATCAGTTTAGCGGCGGCGTATTATCAGGTTCCGAGAGTCGCACGCGCTCGCGGACTGTCCGGCGAAACGGTCAAAAGGGCGATTGAAAAAAATACCCAAGGCCGTTTCTTGGGCATTATCGGAGAACCCACCGTCAATGTCTTGAAGGTGAATCTCGAACTGGATACCGCTAAACAGTAGCGCTTTGGGCTTTAAAATCCATTATAATTATTAAATCCTAACACGAACTCAAAGAGGCGCATTGTGAAGCACGGCCGTCCAGACCCCGATGAACTTTTAGCCTCTGTTCAAAAAGAAGAGGCCAAAGAAAAGCGGGGGAAACTCAAGATTTTTCTCGGCATGTGCCCCGGTGTAGGGAAAACCTATGCCATGCTCCAAGCCGCGCGGCAGCGTCAGGCCGAGGGCTGCGATATGCTGGTGGGTGTCGCGGAAACCCATAACCGGGTCGAGACCAAGTCTCTGCTTGAAGGCCTGGCCATCGCGTCCAAGGTTAAAAAAGAATACCGAGGCACCGTCCTTGAAGAAATGGATTTGGACGCGATTCTTGCGATTCGCCCTCAACTGGCCCTTGTCGATGAACTGGCCCATACCAATATTCCCGGAAGCCGCCATCCCAAACGCTATCAGGATGTGCTGGAGCTGCTTGACGCGGGCATCGATGTTTACACCACGCTCAATGTTCAGCATGTGGAAAGCCGCGCCGAAGCGGTCAGTCAAATTACCGGTGTCAAGATTCAGGAGACGGTTCCTGATTCCTTGCTGGATGACGCCGAAGAAGTGGTTTTAATCGATCTTTCTCCCGAACAGCTGCGCCAGCGTCTCAAAGAGGGCAAGGTGTATATGGGGGAGCGCGCAGTCACGGCCGCTGAAAATTTTTTCCGCGAAGAAAATCTGACGGCACTCCGTGAAATGGCGCTGCGCCTAACGGCCGAGTGTGTCACGCAGGACC
>JAHFHF010000130.1 GCA_023247055.1 Candidatus Omnitrophota bacterium | reverse complement strand
CCTGACGAAACCCGGGATGTTCCAACAATTCCAGAATGACGCCGGCCGCCGCCGCGGGGTCGCGGAAAGGGACCAGCCGCCCCTTCAAGCCATCGGTGATAATTTCCGGCACCCCGCCTGCCGGCGTTGAAACCACGGCGAGCGCCATAGCCATGGCTTCCAGCACCACGTTAGGCAGTCCTTCCCAAAGCGAAACAAAAACAAAAATGTCCATGGCCGCCAGAATGCGCGCAATATCCCGCCGCGCGCCCGTGAAAAGGATACGGTCTCCTCCGGCAACCAACGCGGCCCTTTTTTCCATCTCCGCCTGCAGCGGGCCGGCGCCGGCAAACAAAAAATAGCTTTCGGGCCGTGCTGCCAGCACCTGCGCGGCGGCCTCGATCAAATACGCATAACCTTTCTTGGGAGAAAAATTGGCCACCGTGCCGATCACGGACGCGTCCTGCGGAATGCCGAACTCCCGGCGCACGTCCGCGCGGCCGGCGCCCGGAACAAACTCTGCCAGGTCTACGCCATTGTAGAGCGTCGTGATTTTTTCAGACTTGAGATTTTCGCGTCCGAGGGTCCACTGGCGCACGGCCTCGGAGCAGGCGGTCACGCGGTCACAGAAAAAATTACCGGCTTTTTCCAGCCATAAAACTTTAGCGGGCTGAGAAAGTTCGACATCGCGCCGCGATGACAGCACCCGCGGAACGCCGGCCTGCTTGGCCGGAAGCCCGGCAAAAAAATGCAGGCCGAAAAGATACGTGTGCACGATGTCCGCCGGATTTTGCAAAAGCCAGCCGCGGATTTTAGCGATTAACCCCAGCCCCCACCTTGGTGCGCGAAGCGCCGTCAAAGGCATTTTTTTCTCATGGATCCAAGGCGCCAAACGGCCTTCCTCAAAAACGCATAAAATCCGCGCATCATGGCCCTTGCGGCGCAATCCTTCAGCCAGCCGCACCACATGCGTCTCAGCGCCGCCGATGTCCATTTGCGGCAGGATATACGTGATCCGCAGAGAATGTTTGTTCTTTTCTTCTTCGACCTTCCACCTTCGGCCTTCGCCCTCGCCCTCCCCCTTCACAATCCTTATAAACTTCGGGGCCAAAGCCTTGAGCGAATACTTTTCAACCGCCTTACGCCGCGCAGCGCTTCCCATTTTTTTTCGCAGTTCCGGAGATTCAATCAAAGCGGAAAGTTTCTGCTCCCATTCCTCGGCTGACGCCGCCAAAAACGCATCTTGACCTTCGTCCACAATTTCGCAATTGGCACCCACGCGCGAAGCCGTGCTGGCAATCCCCATGGCCATGTATTGCAAAAGTTTTAGTCCGCATTTGCCCGGGCCCCATTCATCTTCTTCCACCGGCATGATGCCGATATCAAACTCCTGCATTTCCCGCACTTCGCTTTCGTAACTCCACGGGACAAACCGGGTCGCAATGCCCGGAATTTCAAACTTTTCCGCACCGGAGCACCGGCTGATGACTTTAAGGCAGACCGGATAGCGCCGGGCGAGATTTTCAAGCACCGGTCCCAATCTGCGCAAATACCCCAGTCCGATTTCCATACCGATCCAGCCCAGCACAACTGTCTTGCCCGCCGGGGTTTCAGTGGAAGGCGCAAAACGGTCTGTATCCACGGGCGTCGGCAGCAAAACAGTGCTGCGATTGTATTCCAGCGCTTTGCGGGAAAGGTAATCGTTCCCCGCGATGACCGTCTGCGCCGCACCGGCAAGTTTCAGCGTCTGGCCCATGTCCTGCCGGCTGCGTAGAAAGGAACTGCGGAAAGTCACGATCAGCTGGCCGAGAACATCGTCATCAAAATCATAAATGATTTTTTTTGAACGGCGCAGCAGGGCGCGCTCCAGACCCTTGAGGCTTGTGGAGATCAGTCCCTTTTGTACAAAGACAACGTCAAAAGCCCCGGCCTGGCGCACACGCCAAAAGGCCAAGGCCGCCTCCAAAACGCAGTAAACGGCCTTGGCGATCTTTGATTTTGAAAAATAGAGCCGGGAAAACCAGGGTTCAGGAACTGCGGGAAGGACCGTGCAGGAAATACCGGCGTTCGTTAAAAAAGGCAGGTATTGATAGACGCGCAGACGGCTCGAAGGCATTGTCTGCGGATAAAGCGTGAGGAATAAAACGCGCAAGGGCTCTCGCTAACGGCGGGCCGCAGAAGCCCCCGCCGGTGCCGGGCGGCGCTGGGAGTCAATGACCATCCGCAGAATATCGTCGAGCGTCATTTCCGGATTAAATCCCACCAAACGCGAGGCCTTGGTGATGTCCGGCACGCGGCGCTGCATGTCTTCGAAACCTTCTTCGTAAGCCTGATCGTAAGGGATGTGGACAATGGAGGAAGCGCTCTGCGTCATTTGAATAATTTTTTCTGCCAGTTTATTCATGCTGATTTCAGCGCGATTGCCAAGATTAAAAACCTGTCCTTCAGCGGCCGGATTTTCCATCAAACGCACCATTCCGCGCACCGCATCTTTGACAAACAAGAAACAGCGGCTCTGTTCCCCCGTTCCATAGACCGTCAACGCTTCGCCTTTGAGCGCCTGCTGGACAAAACGCGGAATCACCATGCCGTAGTGGCCGGTCTGACGCGGGCCGACGGTATTAAAAAGGCGGACGATCACGGTTGGAACTTTTTTTTCTTTCCAGTAAATATAGGCCAGGATTTCATCGACGGCCTTCGACGTTGAATAACTCCAGCGGGTTTTGAGCGGCGAACCGAGAATGCGGTCGTCGTCTTCTTTGAGCGCATCACTGGTGTTCTTGCCGTAAATTTCGGAGGTCGAGGTGATCAGGACTTTTTTGTGGTAGCGGTAGACATTCTCCAAAACAATTTCACTGCCGCGGATATTCGTCATCATGGACCGCAGCGGGTCTTTGACAATCAACTGAACCCCGACCGCAGCTGCCAGGTGAAAGACCCAGTCAACGCGCTCGATGAGTTTATCCACCAGCCGCTCGTTGAGAATATCGCCGACGACGATATGAAATTGGGAATTGCTTTCCAGGTGGCGGACGTTTTCAAGACGGCCCGTGGAAAGATTGTCCAGGATCGTGACTTCGTGGCCTTCTTCCAGCAGCATCTCGACAAGATGACTGCCGATAAACCCTGCTCCGCCGGTAACCAGAACTTTCATTAGGTGTGTCCTTTGCAAAATTGAATTAAGAAGGGGGCTATTGTACCACTAAAACACTAAAAAATAGCCTGAAA
>JAHFHF010000010.1:54692-60067 GCA_023247055.1 Candidatus Omnitrophota bacterium | reverse complement strand
GACTCATGAAGAAGCCTATCGAACCCTCGACCCAAGCTGCCGTTCTTCATGAGGTTTTTGAAGCGCTGCGCCAAACGACAATGGTTTCACGGCAGTCGTGGCGCGACCTGGCCAGTTTGGGAGCCTTCCTGACCGGCCATAGCGCTGAGCCGGATCTTTTCAGCCCGGAAGATTTAGAGCGGTTCCCGGATGTCTTTATGGAGGCTTTTGATCAGCTCCGTCCCATAACACATGTCGGGGGGACAAGGAATACGCTGCTTTCCGGCTTGAAGTTTGGCATCGAACGCAGTTTGGATGACGAAAAGAAATTACAGGCCGTTCAATGGATTTTTGGGCAAAAAGAAATCCATGGATATAACGCTTTCACTCGGCGTAACTCTATTGATTATGAAGGAAAAAAATTTATGCTCCAATTCCCGGAAATCTTAGCTGTGATTTTTAAAACCCCGGATTTTGAAAGCAAGGTTTACCCCATGCTTCTTTCTGCCATGAAAGCCGCTAAAGGCCAAACCGACTGGCTTTTTAATAAAAGGATCAGGGTATTAAGCCCTGCGGCCTCAATGATTTTTGAGCAAATGCCTGCCGCTCATTTGCAGCGCGCCGGAGAAGATTTTCTGACTACGTTGACTCAGATCGGCCCCGCGAAGCGCAGTCAGACCGCACGGTCTGTTTCCCACGCTGCGGTGGATGATTATGAGAAACCATTAGGACTTCTATTTGCAAAGATGAACTCCTTGGACCTCTCGTTGGCCGATGCGCAACTCATTGAAACATTGCAGAGGCTTGATCCGCATGGCTTTAAAGTGAGCCTTTTAATTGTGAATTTGATCGCCAAAAATGCGCTTAAGCGGGTTGGTTGGACAAGCTCGGCGGACGGGAAGATTGAAAAGAGACTTGAGGGTGTCATTGGGGAACTCAATAACATGTCCCGCTTAACGGTTGAAAGTCTGCAAACAATTCAGGATGGTTTGGCAGCCAAACAGCAAGCCGGGGCTGAATCGGCGCTGACTTGGCTCAACGAATATTCCAGCCAGCAAGAAGCGATCGCGGCTGCCGAGGGAATGACCGCGGATCTTACGGAGAGGACGGGAGATGGGGGCCAATCTCGTGCTGATCAAAATGGACTTTGGGTTGATACCGGTGCGTCAGCCTTTGCCGGAGTGGGCAGCGGTAATGTTAGGGCTGTCACAATGCGCTCTGAAATGCGATCTCTGAAGGATCAAATTCAGAGTTGGCAGCCTATCCAGATGCCCAATGCCGGTGCCCAGCAGAATCGTTATGTCCTTGAAAATATTTTGGATCAACTTACAGAGGAACCAAGACACTATAGCGTTGAAGACCCGCTCGAATGGGTCGGAATTTTAGCGGATATTTTTCAAAAAACGGCGCGGGACAATACGCAATCGTACGAATCAGCCCATCGTTCCGCGGCTATCGTCATGCAAAAACTTTTAAGACAGGTGAACATAACCCAGTTTCGAAGAGTCTTGGCCCAAGATGGGGTTATCGATGAAAAATACAGAACAGCCTTCGAATCGGAAGAAGCCCGGCTTGGGACAATAGCGCAAAAAATTCTGCCGCAAATACCGCTTTATGCGGCGATGATCAGCGGAAACAAGACCGGCAGGCTGTCCCGGTTTGATCTCGCCCCTAGTGAGATTTATCAAGTTCTTGGTGAGTTGGCCGCCATGGCCCCTGCCGCTTTTGAAAAAAACCTGCCTGATCTTTTCACGACTTTGGATGCGCTGACCGGCCGGTTTACCCAAGAACTGCATACGATGGGAATATTGGCTTTATTGTTAGCCCGTATCGCCGGCAAAGCCAATGCCGATAACCAGCTTTTGATTGCCCAAGCGCTCATTCGTGCCCTGGACCGCCTTCAGAAGCGCAGCGCCAGTTTTCTAGAGGCTCGGCAGGAAGTGGCGGGCGCGTTTGAAGTGATGCTGCCGTCGCTCGACCAATCGGTCTGGCCCGCAGTTGCCGACAGCCTGCTGGCTTCATTGGCCCGAATTCAGGAAGGAAAAGTCCCTGCTCAAGAAGCGCGCAAAGTAACGCTTCGGGTTTTAAAAGCCATGGCTGTTTCATCTGCAGAGGCCAGTCTGACTTTAAAAATTGTCAACGCCATGGCGGATATTTTTGAGTTTGAAAAGCTAAAAGAGGGTGAATTTAGGACAGTTCTTATTCCCGATTTGATTCATATCCTGGCGCAAAAAGAACTTTCGGATTATGCGTATTTAAAAGCAGAAATATTTAAAGCCAGCCGCCTTTTGGATTCGGCTTGGCAGGTAGTGACCCAACAGAGAGCCGCATTAAGCGGCTTGCGGTTAGATTTATTGGAAACTAACGCGGCCTTCCGGATTTTACAATTAATGGCCAGGATCGCGTTGCGAGAATCCGGATGGGGCGTGCAAGGTTATGACACGATCAATCGTCTTGGCGGGCTGATTGCCGATTCTGTTCTGCCTTCTGCTGCGGATTCTTTGCAGCGTTTCAATGAACTCGTGGATGCTCTGACAAACTGGAAGCAGGCCCATCCCAATGACTTGGAGAAAATCTTCGAATTACTGGCCGGACGAAATGCTGCCAAAGACTTGTCCGCGGCAAGGCTTGTCGCCCAGGCTGAAGCACTCGACGATGTTAAACCCCAAGACCGTGCGCCGTCAGATGATTCTATTTGGATTCGCAGCGCACAAACGCGCCGCTCTGAGATGCGTTCGACATGGGCCCTTTGGAAGGATACGATCCGCGATTGGCAGGCGCCTCTTAATCCGGCGGACATGGTGGTGAAGGATGTGCGTATTTTGCAGCCGCCTCTCACGCCGGCAGCTATGGATAGTGTGCTCAATGTTCTCAATTCATTGATTGAAAATGCCTGGCGTTATGACGGCAACGATGATGAGAGGCTGGATTTAATCGAAATTTTAGCTTCGCTGTATACCAAAGCGCCGGCCATAGAATTTGCGCGCATCCATCGTGCGGCCGCCCAGGCGATTGAGAACTATCTGCCTAAAAATCAGGATCATCTCGAACGCCTTTCGGGCGTTGCTGAGATTTTATTGCGGCAGTTTGAGAAATACGATGTAGGAACGTTGAGTTATTCGCAAATTGAGAGCGTCGCGGTCCTGAGCAGGACCATTAATCGTTTTCCCCGAACCGTGCAGCTCCGGAATACGGAAGCATTTGAACTGGTTCTCATCCGTATTCTCAGTGCGATTGACCAGCACCATCGGTCGGAAATGGATGCTGCGGAAGGGGTGGCTTTGCTTCTGGGCCGTCTGGCTGCTTTTGCAGCCCCGCCGAACAGAGTACTCATCGCTGCGGCGCTGATCAAAAACTCAAAAACATTTAATATTCCTCGAAGTAAATACAGCTCTATTGCTCAACGGCAAAGAGTCCTCGCCGCATTTGTTCTGGCATTTTCTGAACTATGGCCGCTGGCTGCACAAGCTCAACAGGAAGAGATTTTCGATGAGTTATTGAAATTATTACCTAAGGGACAGTCTGTGTCGGCGCTTAAACTTCGCCAAGTGATTTATGATGTTCTAGCGAGCATTGCGGCCGGTGCTGATGACCGGGTGTTGTCACAGAGAGCTTTGGACGCGCTTTCCGCGCAATTAAATGCTGAAGGAATAACCAGCGAAGAAATGCAGAAAGCTTTAATGCCGGCTTTATCGCGGGGCGTTCAGCGGCCTAAAGACATCTTAAGCTATGATGATTTGGTGACAAAACTGTTAGTCATGCCTCGTCTGGATGCGCGAATTGAGCGGTGGTGGTTTCAGTTGTTAGCGCGTATCGCGGCACAAAAGTCGCAGTGGACTCCTTTGACCGACGCTCAGCTTCTGCAAAGCGTGGATTTTATGCGGGAGTTACGCGAAATTCGTAATCCGGCCGAAGCGAATGCAAAATTTGAAGTCTTGGTGGATCAACTTCGGGAATGGAAACAGGCGAATCGCGGCAGCTTGGATGATTTGCTAACGCAGCTTAAAAGCCGTTCGGCGGCCCAGGCCCAAGCGTCAGCCCAGGATGCCGCGCGGGCGGATGCGCCCGCAGAATTTCAGCCCCAACGCCCAGCATCGGATGCCGATATTTGGACAGCAACACCCGGCTTGCCATTCCCCGGAAGCGGTAATCCTGAAACCAGCCGTTCCGAAATGCGCAATGATGAGCTTGACGGCTTACTGGATGAATGGGACCGTTTGTTCCCTGCCGAATCCACAATCAAACCGAAGCATTCACCGAAAGCAAAAAAATTGCTCCGTGAAATGGGTAAAATTCTTGAATACCGCCAAAACGCTCCTGTGCGCCTTATTTTTCAGCATAATCTGAAAGATTTGGACTCTGCCGTGCCCTTATACCCGCTGTTCGGGTTTATGACGCGAGAACAATTTTCCTTTTTGGCAACGCTCATAGCAGAAGCCATGAATAAGGCGCAGGATTCTTCGGAAGAAAGTCTTGTCCGTCTCGACTACCTGAGTATGCTGAGTGCTGTGCTGTATACGCAACATGGCAGGGTGGCTCAACTTATGCCGGCCTGGCTTTCGGCCCTTCAAAGGACAACAGGGGCGAATGAGTTGGGTCAGAAGATTCAGGACACTTTAGCCCGAGCAATCGTGGAAGCTAGCAAGCAAGGCGAATTACAGCCGTTTAAAGATGCCCCCCGCCAATTGCTGGAAAAGTTAAATCAAATCGACGGCACATTGCCGGAGGCATGGACGACCCAAATTCATTTAATCAAGGCTCTGGGCCATGCGGCAGAATGGATGCCGGAAGATCAAGTGCCAAAGGCAGCGGAAGCGTTTAAAAAAATACTGGAAAAAACCAGGGGGAATTCTGAGGAAGTTTACACTACTTTTGAGGAGACGGCCCATGCTATTAGCCGTCTCGTGCGCCGGTTGAACAATGACCAGATAAGAACCATGGTGCCGGCCCTCGGGCATGTTTTAAAAGAAATCGATGGCAGCCTGGCGGGTAGTAGTTCGGCCATTATCGAAATTTCAAACACAATTCGCTACATGGTTGAGCTTGTCGATGATCCGACGCTGGCCCGGGACGCTGCCGAGCCGTTGCTGAGGGTATTTCAGAGAGACGGGCTGATGGAGCTAGAGGACGTTGGCGAGGCCGTGCGCCATGCATTGGCTTACGTGGCTTTGACGGCTGCGGGCTATAGCAGTGCTGCTTTGCCTGAGGTTTGGCATGCTTTAGATAGCCTATTTTCAGAATTCATTGATGACGATGAGAACGGGATATGGCTTTTCACAGTCGGCGGGTGGGATGTCTTGGTAGGCAATTGGCAAAGCATTCTTGAAATTTTAAGTCAAAGTGATTTATCGCCGCGCGCGATGATTGAGCGCATTCAACAGTTGCGTGGCCGTATG
>JAHFHF010000010.1:0-54682 GCA_023247055.1 Candidatus Omnitrophota bacterium | reverse complement strand
ATGGAAACGGCCTACCAAGCCTCTAGGATGGATGAACAAAAAGCCAATGGCGAGGGCACCCCCAAACCCGACTTGCCTGGCGATACCACCGGCATTTGGACCACAACCCAGCGCTCTGAAGTACGCATGCTGAAAAACTATTCTGCCATGAATGCGCAGCAACTGCTGGATGAATTCCAATCACTCAAAGGTGCAGATCGTAACACCCTGGAAGCTAAGACTGACATTGCCAGGATTTTTGAAAGCCGCATTAATGATAAATCTTTGAGTGTTTCCAAAACATTTTATTCTATTTTTCTCAACGGACTGGCCCAGTTAAAAGTCAGTGAAGGGACGCACTGGGCGCGCTGGGCCATGATTCGCGTTATAAGCGCGGCACTCAAACACGAAACGGATCAGGCGGCCGTGGAACTCGTGGCAGCCGAAGCAATTGCGAAATTAGAGTTAGAGAAAGGCACGGACGATGCTGCGAATATTCAGCGCTGGACTTATGCGAACTTGCTTCAAGGAATTTTCGCTGGGATGGTTCTGGACGGTTGGGTACCCGCGGTACTGCTCCTTCGCCTGAGCCGAACTAAGAATGCGCTCATCCATGCCCTGGAGCGAATCCAAGGATCTTCGGATGAGGCTAATTATGCGCGGCAGGTGATAACCGGCGCGCTTAAAAATACATTCCGTATGACATGGCCCCACCATCAGCGGGACACTCCGCTCGTTTTTGACACTGTACTAGCCGCGTTTGAACAGCTCGAGGGTTCTAGCGATGCCACGAATGAAGCGCGGGCGGCTATTGCCGGAGTTTTAACGAATATAATCCAAATGGCCGACAGCCGAAACATTTCAGGCATTGATTCGAATCGTCTTGCTCGAGCTTACGCCGTCCAGTTGCAGGAGATTAAAGGCGGCACAGCGGAAGGGGAATCCGCGCGGTCTTATATCCTGAAAGGATTGTCTTGGGTTATCAAGCTCGAAGACCCTGCAGTTAACACTGAAAATTTGAAGCAGGTACTCGCGGCCCTTACAGCGACACTTGAGGAACTTAAGCATGCCGACCGGCCCGATCTAAAACGACTTTTAGAACACCTCAGTGGTATTGTGAATGTCTTGCGTACGATGATTGCAAAGATAGAGCCCTCTGATCTTAAAAAAATAAATGACCTGCTGATCCAATGGTTTAGCGAAATCACCGGAATTCTGGATGAGAATGATGATCTGCGCATCCACTTGTCCCGCCTGTTGGCGGTTGTGGCAGAGAAAACGCTGGCCTCTGAATTGCCCGCCATGCTGCGCGCCATGCTGGCTGGCTTGCAAAAAGTGCGCGGCGTCCGGGAAAAAAGCCCTGAGGCGGCAAAAGAAATGGTGTTGGTTATGGAGCGGATCGCCAAAAGAATCGATTCTAGGTATTTTGACGAGATGATTCCGCCGCTTGTGACCCTCTTGAAGCAATCGGAGAATAGTTTTGTGAACCCCCGGTTGACGGCGGCTGTCTTGGCCACGATAGCGACCCGCTTAGCGGGTTTAGAAGTGACTGATGCGCCGGGCAGTCAGTCTCGGGAAGCGCCCATTTCACTCGTGCTCGAACGTATATTTGCGGATTTATCACAGGATGAAGATATTTTTTCGCGCGATGACGGTATTTTTGAGCGGTTCGTCGAGATTTTGAAGTCAGCCCATGGAGATGCGGCGGCCGCGGAACAAAAACTTGCGGCCTATGCCAAGCAGCTCATCGCTTTGGCCGCCAGCGAACAAAAAGCCGCAGACGCTACCGAGCAAATCATGCCGCCCACCGCGCCTTTAAGCGGCGATATCAACAGCATCTGGACCATAACATCCGACTTGTCATTCCCGCATGTTTTTGGCGGGAATCTGGCGGTCCTTCGTTCCGAAATCCGCAAATCTGTTTTAGTCGCTTTGTCAGCCGCTCTTGTGGCGCTGGGCCCCTTGGTTTCTTTATATTCCAACGGTCTCGGATTGGCGCTTGCGACTGCCGGCGTTGGCGCCTTAGGCTATTTATGGATTCAGACAAATGCTTTCATGGGTCCAGACGCTTATTTTAGTGAGTTGATAACGCGGCAAACCCTTGTGGAAAAATATCTCATTCAACTTGAGAAATTTAGCGAATCTGGAGAAGACTCCAGGAATCGTCTTTGGAAGGTCGTCGACAATTTGCGGCAGGCGGCGAAGGCGGTTGATACGCCGCTTGTCTCTAAGATCGCTGTGGCTTTGGCGAAAAACTTAAAACGTCTCAAAGAATTTAAATTTGATACGAATTCTGTGCATTATGAAATGGCGCGCGCGCTCGAAGAGATGGCGCCCCATCTTGATCCCAGCGTCATTCCTGAAATTATTCCTGAATTGATCAGAACTCTGGGGCAAATTTCGGGGGTCGATAAGGTGAACGGTTCGCTTCGCTGGCATACCAACCTGGCATTAAGAAGTATGCTGCTTTGGAGCGAGGGTTATAGCAATCTGGCAAAAGTTAAAAGCGCACTTATTTACATTTTAATCCTGCATGATAAGGGCCGCAGTTTAATCACCGAGGAGGACATTGCAACGATCCGCAGTGACATCCTGCAGCCCGGAAAAGACAAAGGTGAAGATTGGGTAGTGCAGCAGCTTAAAAGTTTTCATGATCAGAAGTTCGCACTGGCCAAGCGCGCTGCCGCCGACGCCAACCGCGCCTCTGAATCCGCACCGCCTGAAAAACCTGCGGCTGGCTCAGACAACTCCCTTTGGTCTGCCGGCCTGAATGCGGCGGCGCGTTCTGAAGTGCGGACCGATGAATATATTCGCATGAGTCTGGATCAATTGATGAATGCCATGGAAGCAGTAACCGGGTCCGATGATGTGGCTGATTCGACACGGTCGGAGATCGCTGGGGCGCTCAAAGATACGCCCCATCGGAATACCATCAATACCGAATCCTACCAAAGACTGCTCGATCTCTTATTCAGCGCCCTGGCTGAAGTAAACCAAAGAGATACGGCTTTTGCACGCAGCGCCCAAATTGCAATTCGGAAGGTGTTGATTGACATGGCGTCGAGAGGCTCGCTCACGGACGTGACGGGAATCCTTCAACGCTGGAATGAGCTCCTTAGCCCGAATCCGGACGATCTTTGCAGGATCGACACCGCCCGGCTGTTTAATATCGCAGTCGGTAAAGGGTATAAAAATTTACCGCCATTAGCCGTGGTATTGATGGCTTGGCTGGACAAAGTGAAGGAATCTTCGGACGTCCTCGTATTGCGCGAGCGGACGCGCATTGCGCTTGCATTGGAAAGAATCGCCAGGGAAATCACTGTGAGTTATCTGCCGCAACTATTGCAAGTTTTAATCAAAAGCTGGGGCCTGATTCCGGACAACGAGTCTGAGTCCGACGAAGCTTTCTTTGCAACGTCATCAGCCCTGGCCAATACATTGTTACGCTTGGAAGGCTACGCGCTAAAAAAATCTCGCATCCATCGAAGTCTCGATGTTGCGTTGTCGATACACTTCAAAGGACATCAATTAATCACAACGGCGGACATTGAATTGATTCGCAATGAGATCCTGCAGCCCGGTAAAAAAGAGAATGAAGAATGGACTCTCGCAAAAATCGAAAATTTTGAGCGTAATAAAATTGCTGCGGCTGAACAGGCGGAAAACCTGGCGAGTCAGGTTTCCGACGGCAAAAAATCAGTTTTGCGGGAGGCCGAGGCTACGGATATTTGGACCGTGACGTCCGCCGCATTACTTCCACAAACATATAACCCGTCATTTCCGCAGGCTAATGCTGCGTCACGCTCCGAAATCCGAAAAACTATGTTGAAAACTTTAGCCGTTATTTCTGAGAGGCAACGTACGATTTTAACAGCTTTGTCTGGCGGCGTTGCAATCTTGGGGGTGTTCCATTTATTTTTGACGTCTCCTTACCCCGGAATCATGTTCGTGCTCTGTGGTGTTGTGGGCATTTTTTCAAATTTAAGCCGTCATCCGGCTTTTTTGACAAGACTCATTGAAAAGCTGCTCGTCCATTTGCAGCAAGCCAGCCACCAGGGTTCAATCGGAATAAATATTAAGCTTGCGAAGACATTAAAAAGATTTGATCGCGCGGCGCTTCCTAAAATCGTCCACCGTCTTGTAGGGGTATTAGCCGAAATGAATGGTGCGGATGATAGTACAAATTATAAAAAATGGATTATTGCCGATTCGCTGGGCGAAACTATAACGAGGGTGGGACCGCGAACGCTCTCCGCCTTGATTCCGGATTTTGTTCAGATTTTGCAGCGAGTCGAGGGCGGTATCATGGCTTCCCATTTAACAGCGGTGATCGCTTCTTATTTAGCTCTGATTTTGTTGTACACGGAAGGCTATACCCTAAAAACCCAAGTGAAACAGGCTTTGTCCGACTTTCTTGCCATGTATGATGGGCGGAGTTTAATAACCGCCGAAGATATCGTGATCATTCAGAATGATGTCTTGCGGGCCGGAAAAGAGCACGGTGAGAATTGGATGCTCGCCAAAATCGAAAGTTTGGAGTTGGCAAAGCTTGCCGCCATTCAACAAGCGGAGGCGGACGCCCGCAGAGCTTCGGAGCCTGCGGCGCCTAAAAAATCCCCAGCAGACACGGATCGCAGCGACATTTGGGCGGTTGGTCAAAATGCCGCGGCGCGTTCCGAAGTGCGGGTTCCGCTAGAACTACAGGAAACACTCGCTGAATTACGTCAATTAGAGGGTGACTCGGAAAGCATTAATCAAAGACGTGCGCAACTAAGCGATAAAGCATCCGACTTGGCTCGGCAAAGCGGCGATTCTGAACTGCTAAAACTCACCGCGGATACTTTGATTTCTGAATTTGACAAGATTTTACAGCCATCGCCTGAAACACAGCACGTTCAAGTGATGTTTGGGTTTGCCTTGCGCGACCTGCTTGTGGTTTTAAAAGACCCGGAACGCAGCGCTCAGGCTGCGAGAATTTTTATGCGTATTTTTGAAAAAACCTCCGGTCCTTCGAGAGAAATGAACAACCTCCGGCGATCATTAGCGAACAGTTTGAAAGGGATGGTGCTCCTTCTCAAGGATGGGGAGGTGCAAAAACAAGTGCTTGAGGGTACTTGGACGGAACTTTCAAAAATTCAGGGCGCGACAATGGCGACAATGGAAGACAGTTGGGCCATGCAGGAGTTGGGTTTTGTTTTGCTCAATTTGTTCCGCGTTATGGACTCTAGCATTGCGATCGAGCCGGCGCTAGCGACGCTCCTGACAGCGCTTTCCCTTCCCAATGCTAAAGGCCTCGCCTCCGGAGCCGGTTGGCCGGCCATTCAGTCCATGAGCCAGGCTTTAGCCTTCGGATTATTAAAAATCGAAGGGTATGGAACGCAATCGCCCCTTGAAGGAACTTTGGTTCGGCTGTTCCGCATGCATGATCAAAAGAAAAGCCGGCTGGATCAGGCAAGATTCAATGAGATCCGGCGAATGATTTTAATCCCCGGCAAAGGACAGGCATTTACGGAAACCGACTTGAAGTTAAGGAATTATTACCACGATTGGGCGGTTCAAATTGTGGATGAATTGCTGCTAAAACTGCAAAACGATGAAGTGAAAAAAGGTGCAGAGTTAGCTTATGAGATTTCTCTGCTGACTTCAAGGCTTGTTGGTCTTTTAAACGAGTTGAGGGATTCGGAGCGGAAACCAAGAGCCGATTTATTTCAGCGCGTTCTGTGCGAAATTCTATGGCAAGATCAAGCCTTAAGCGATTTCCGCGGAAAAATCATGATGCATTTGGCCAAAATTTTTGCGCTCCAAGCAAACTTGGAACTTTCGGATATGAATCTGCATCAAGAAAAATCGGCTGTTGTCAAAAAACTTTTGGCTTTAAAAACTGGGGAAGCAGGTGTGTTGGCGGACATTTTTATGGCTTCCCGTTCCGAGCCCGAGTTGCTGGATCGCTTGGACCGCTATGGCGAGCAAATGGAAGCCTTAAGTCAGAGTGCTCAATTGGACGCGGAGCGCAGTAAGGCGAGCGAAGGGGATCGGCGGCTGGCTCCAGGAACTGATGCCGGAAACATTTGGACCGCGACTTCGGCAAGCGTACGTTCCGAGGTTCGGAGTTCGTTGCGAGCACAGTTAGATCGGGTTTTGGAATCTGCAAAAAAGATTAATCAAAATGACATTTATCAGGGATTAGAGCCCTATTGGAAGACGGAGGAAGCTTTAGCGGAAATCATTTGGAGTGTCCCATTATCTCAGCTTAATGCGGTAGAAGCCTGGATGAACGCTGTTTTAGGCCGGTGGCAGCACAGTGAAAGAATTACCCAGATCGTGGAGTATGGCCTTAGGCAATTGGACTACCGGCGTCATCCCGCAAAACTGACGGAGTTAAAAACAAGAATTCGTGCCATGGTTGAGCGAGGCCGTGAAATGCAAAAAGAGTTTAGCGGTATAAATTCAGAACGGATTGATTTCAGGAATAAAATATCCAAACAGGTTGAAGAAATTCGTGACCGAGACATGCAGAGGCTGGTTGCAGATTTTTTTATGGACGAGTTTGGCGAAATTCAAGAGCCTCTCTCCGAAGCAAAACACGCTTTAGAAATGTTGAGTCTTGAATTGCGAAATGTCCTTTATGCCTTGAAAGATCCTGAGCGCACGGCTAAGGTGGCAAAACTTTTTACGGCTGTTTTTTCAGTGACGGAGGGCAGTTCTCACGAGATCAATGGGTTAAGAAGGTCGTTGGGAGCCAGCCTGTTTTTGATCGTGCAATTTCTTAAGGATGTTGAGATGCAGAAGCAATTACTCAATGCCGTTTTGGCGGAGCTTTCGAAAATTCAAGGCGATGACGTGCATGCCAGCTGGGCCATGCAGGAGTTGGGTTATGTCGTGCGTGAATTGTTCCGGCATATGGATACGAGTAATTCCCGCGAACGGGCCCTGACTCAGGTCTTGGCCTTACTTCCTATTCCGGACGCGGTCGATGAAGCGGCGGGGGCCGGCCGGTTAGCCATCCAATCTTTTGGTTCTGCTTTGGCCGTCGAGGTTTTGCGATATGAAGGGTATGGAAATCAATCAAGTCTTGAAGCGACGTTGAGCCGGCTTTACGGTATGCGCGACCATAAGAAAAGCCGGCTTGACCGGGCCAGGTTTGATGCGATTAAGCAGATTCTTGTCGTGGGCAAGACCCGGAATGTTACGGAGGTCGAGGCCGATTTAAAACGCTATTATCACGCGTGGTCGGTTCAGATCATGGATGAATTATTGGGGAAACTCCAGACGGAACCGATAACCCAACAACAGGTTTCTAACTTTGAAATTCGGGCGCTGGTAAAAATGCTGGCGGATCTTTTCGAAACGGAGTTGGATGTTTCTGAACAGGCTGCAAGAAGAGGGCTGCTTCAGAATGGGTTGTGCGATGTTTTTTTTAAAATAAAAGATGGGTCGGGAAGTTCCTTACTTCAAGCGGCGACTACCCGCGAAAAAATAGCAAAGCGGCTGGTGCGGATGTTTGCATTCAATGCCGGTGTTGGGCCGGAGAAAACGCGCGAATGGGGCTCGGAAGCGGTCATTAAAAAACTTTTGGATTTAAACCGTGGAAAATCCGAAGCGTTAGCGGATATCTTCATGGCCGCCAATTCCACCGAGCAATTATTGGATCGTCTGGGCCGCTATGGCGAGCAAATGGAAGCCTTAAGTCAGAGTGAGCAATTGGACGCGCAGCGCAGTGAGGCTAGCGAAGGGGATCGGCGGATGACTTCAGGGACTGATGCCGGAAACATTTGGACCGCAACTTTGGCAAGCATGCGGTCGGAAGTGCGCTTGATTGCGGATCAATTGGAGCAACAGGAGCCGCAGGCTCAAATGATTGCGCATAACCTGACAGTGATTCGGCAGGCCCGAACTGCCGTGCAGGAGATTAGCCATGCGATTGCAGCCCAGGTATTTGAAAATATCGATGCGCGGCGTGCGCAAGCTTTAAGCCGGACGGATGCATGGGTGGAAGCGATGCTGGCGCTGCCAAAGGAAAATCAGTCTAAACCGCTGGCCGTCTTTGGAGACACATTCTCAGCGTATGGCGTGCTTCGCAGCGCGGAATCAGAACGAGCCTTGAACCATTTTGGGGATCGTTTGGCACAAATTTTAAATGCGGCGGATATTCCCACGAAAGAGGGAATCGGGCTCCCTGGTCAAGCCGTAGGCGATGCGAAGGCAGATTTCTCGCATGCTCAAGACCTGCTTGCGGTGATCTTATCCATGAAGGAAAAAGTGATGATGGATTATGAGTTGACTGCCGAATGGAACAGCCGCGAAGACCGTCAAGCGCTGTACCAGGGGTTAGTGGATGCTGCCATGAATGCCGCGCTGCTGAATCCAAATCTTAGCATCCGGATTGCTGCGCCCGATCGTAGTGTCAAAGGAGAAATGATGAAACTTTTAAGCCGCGGTGATCCAACAAAGGTGCGTATGCTGAGATCCCAGGGGCGCATCCGGATTATGGATGCTAGAGAAATGGCGGCCGATTTAAATCTCCAAGGTCCGGCCGATTTAGCGATTAGTTCGCGCCCAGCCGAATCTCTTCGTCTGCGAAAGACCCGTGTGTCGCTGGATGGCGCGGAATACGCCAACCGGCAAAAAATCACGGCATCGCCGGAGGCTTCGCCAGCCCAGCTTTTGCTTGCCGGCCTAGCGGCTTTGTCTGAAAAAACAGTTCGCGGCCTGATTAAAAACAGCGATTACATGATCCAGATTGCCGATGAACAAACCCTGCGAGACTTCGAAATGCTCACACATCTGCTTGCGCAAGAAGCCGCAAAACAAGCCCGCGTTCAAGCCGCCGCCTAAAAAAATTTGCGGTGTTATCACGGCGTTCTGGATTTGCATGTGATTCTCCTCCCTAAGCGATTTTTCCCCCACCTTAATCCTCCCCCGGAAAGCACGGGGGAGGAGACAAAAAGGATATTCCCTTAAGCTCTCCCCGGAAAGCACGGGGGATGAAAATAAATAGCCTTCACCTTTTGTCTCTCCCCCTGTGCTTTCCGGGGGGAGATTAAGAGGGGGGAGTATTCTCCAGCGATTCTTCTCATGAACGGTTATTTTTGATACACTACTCGCTTTCGCTACGCAGTTGCAGGAAAAGGTTTGAAACTATTCCCTGTGACGGTACACAATAAAGGCATTCATGAAATCGGAGATCGAGAACCTCAAGCGCCGTCTGGGCGAACTCAAGGACAAGCTGCTCGAGATACGGGGGTATCTTTGACGTTGATACCCGCCAAAAAGAAATCGAGGCGCTGAACGCGAAAATGGCCCAGCCGGGTTTTTGGGACCGGCCGCAGGAAGCCCAGGAAACGGTCGACCGCCTCAAACTCCTGAAAAAAATGATTGAGCCCTGGTTTCGCAGTTATCAATCGGTACAAGACTTGGAAGAACTTCTGGGAATGGTGGATGAAAACCAACAGGAGTCTTTTCGTGAATTAGAAACTGAGACGGCCAAGTTGGGGCGCGAAGTCGAAACGCTGGAGTTTCAGCGCCTGCTCTCCGATCCATTGGATGCCAAGAACGCGATTTTAAGTATTAATGCCGGAGCGGGCGGCACGGAGTCCTGTGATTGGGCGTCCATGCTCTACCGCATGTACGTGCGCTGGGCGGAACAAAACGGTTATACGGTCGAACTGGTCGATTGGCTTTCCGGCGAAGAGGCCGGGGTCAAGAATATGATGATGATGGTCAAAGGGCCTTATGCTTTCGGGTACCTGAAGACCGAATGCGGGGTACACCGTCTGGTGCGCATTTCGCCTTTTGATTCCAATAAACGGCGGCACACGTCGTTTGCTTCGGTCGACGTCATTCCTGAAGTCGAGGACATTCCCGACATTGAAATCAAGGAAACAGACCTTAAGATTGATACCTACCGGGCCGGGGGGGCGGGCGGGCAGCATGTCAATAAAACCGAAAGCGCGGTGCGTATTTTGCATATCCCCACCGGCGTGATCGCCCAATGCCAGAATGAACGCTCGCAGTTTCAGAACCGGCAGGTGGCCATGAAAATTCTGAAGGCCCGTATTTATGAGAAAATTCGGCGTGAGCAGGAAATGGAAAACCTTGCACGTTACGGCGAGAAGAAAGAGATTTCGTGGGGTTCGCAGATCCGTTCTTACGTTTTTCATCCCTATTCGATGGTCAAGGACCTGCGCACCGACGTCGAGACTTCGAATGTTCAGGCCGTCATGGACGGCGAACTGGATGATTTTATGAAAGCTTATTTAAAAATGGCCGCTGCCAGGAAGAAATAACCCATGATTCAGCTGATGCTTAAGAAAATTTTTGGAAGCCAGAACTCCCGCACACTCAAAAAACTTTGGCCGGTGGTCCAGTCGATCAACGCCATGGAGCCGGCCCTGCAAAAACTGACAGATGACGAACTCAGCCAAAAAACGCCGGAATTCCGCCGCCGTCTTGCGGGCGGAGAAACTCTGGACCGTATTTTGCCCGAAGCTTTCGCCGTGGTTCGCGAAACGTCACGGCGCACGACGGGCATGCGGCATTTTGACGTCCAGCTTTTGGGCGGCATGGTGCTGCATCAGGGGAAAATTTCCGAAATGTCTACGGGAGAAGGAAAAACCCTGGTCGGAACCCTGCCGGTTTATCTCAATGCCCTGGAAGGCAAGGGCGTCCATGTGGTGACCGTCAACGACTATCTGGCCCGCCGCGACCGGGAGTGGATGGGTCCGATCTATGAAAAGCTGGGTCTGACCGTAGGCGTGATTCAGCATGATATGGAGCATGAGGCGCGCAATGCGGCCTACCGCTGCGACATTACGTTCGGAACGAACAACGAATTCGGTTTTGATTACTTGCGCGACAACATGGTTTCCAGTCTGGAGCAGCGCGTGCAGCGGCCCCTCAACTACGCGATTGTTGACGAAGTTGACTCGATCTTAGTCGACGAAGCCCGTACGCCGCTCATTATTTCCGGCCCCGCGGAAGATTCAACCGAGAAATACTTCCGTGCACGCAAAGCCGCAGTGCGTTTGGAAGGCTACCGCATGATCGAAGACAAGACCAATGTGACCTGGAAAAATGAAATCGAAAAGAAGAAGCTGGAGTTTGACTACCTCGTAGATGAAAAATCCAAGACCATTTCCCTGACGGAACGCGGCGAAGCGGGCGGCGCCAAGTTGATGGGGGTCGAGAATCTGCACGAGGCCGGCACGATCGATGAGCGGCATCAGCTGACGACGGCCCTGCGCGCCAAGGAGTTTTTTCAGCTCGACGTGGATTATGTCATCAAAGACGGCGAGATTATTATTGTGGATGAATTTACCGGCCGTCTGATGCCGGGCCGGCGTTTTTCCGACGGCCTGCACCAGGCTCTTGAAGCCAAGGAGAAAGTTGAAATTCGCCGTGAGAACCAAACGCTGGCGACGATTACCTTCCAGAATTATTTCCGCATGTACAAAAAGCTGGCGGGCATGACCGGCACCGCGGCCACGGAGGCCCTTGAATTCCATAAAATTTATAAACTTGATGTGGTGATTATCCCGCCCAATCGCCCTTGTGTGCGCAAAGACCTGGCCGACGGTGTCTTCCGCACGGAACGTGAAAAATTCGAAGCCGTGGTCAAAGAAATCATCCAGGAACATCAAACCGGGCGTCCCGTGTTGGTCGGTACGATCTCGATTGAAAAGTCAGAGCGCTTGAGCAAAATGCTGCGGACTAAAAATTTGCCGCATGCGGTTTTGAATGCCAAGTACCATGAACAGGAAGCTGAGATTATTGCGCGCGCCGGTCAAGACACGGCGATTACGATTGCGACCAATATGGCCGGCCGCGGAACCGATATTTTGCTGGGCGAAAACGTGGCACAAAAAGGCGGCTTGTATGTGGTCGGCACCGAGCGTCACGAATCGCGGCGCATTGATAACCAGCTGCGCGGCCGCTGCGGCCGTCAGGGCGATCCGGGCCAATCCAAATTTTTTCTTTCGCTAGAAGACGATCTGATGCGTATTTTTGGTTCTGACCGCATCTCGGGCGTCATGCAGAAACTGGGCATGGAAGACGGCGAAGAGATCCAGCATCCATTCGTGACCAAGGCCATTGAAACCGCACAAAAACGCGTGGAAAGCCGCAACTTCGAAATCCGCAAACACCTGCTGGAATATGACGACGTGATGAACCGTCAGCGCGAATTGATTTATGCCGAGCGCGACCGCGTCTTAAAAGGCGAGAGTATCCGCGAACATGTCTGGGAAATGACGGAAGATGTGGTTGAGGAGCTTCTTTCCGTGTATATGCATCCGGATTTTGACGAAGACCGCAAAAATCCCGACGGTTTGGCGCGGGCCCTGAGCGCCAAGTTTGGTTTGGATTTTAACGTGGAGGTCAAAGAGAACACCGATTTTGTCGAACCGCTGCGCGATGCCATTCTGGGCAAACTCAAAGCGACTTATGAGCGTAAAGAGAACGAATTTACGCAGGCCCGGATGACTTACCTGTGCAGTTATATTTTGCTGCAGGTCATTGACGGAAAATGGAAAGACCATCTTTACGCGCTCGACAACCTGAAGGAAGGCATCGGACTGCGCGCCTATGCGCAAAAAGACCCGCTGGTAGAATATAAGCGGGAGGCTTTTATGCTTTTTGAAGCCATGGTCGCCAGCGTCAAGGAAGAAGTTGTGGAATTAATTTTTGCCGTGCAGGTCGTGCGGGAAGAAAAAATGAAAAGCGTCATGGAAACCACGCCGCATGAGTTTCATCATCCTGCCGCCGGCGGATTGGCCAGTTTTCCGGCGCCCGATCCTTTGGCCGGGCCGCACCACGAACAGCCGTCCGTGCGCACTGACGAAAGCGCGCCCGCGCCAATCAAACGCGAGCATGCCAAAGTCGGCCGCAATGATCCCTGCCCGTGCGGCAGCGGCAAAAAACACAAAAAGTGCTGCGGGACCGGCCAGTGACGTTTGCGTGGGCCGCAGCCAGCGGTCTCTTGCTTTATTTTTGTCAGCCTAACTTCCGTTTTGGATTTCTGGCTTGGGGAGCGCTTTTTTTTATTTTACAGGCTGCCCGGCAGGCTCCGCATGCTGCAAAAGCTTTCCGCCTTGGCTATGTCTGCGGCCTCGTCTTTTTTTTACCCGGTTTATATTGGCTGCGCCACGTCGCTTTTCCCGCTTGCGTTTTTGCCGTTTTATTTGAAGCCTTGTTTATTGGATTTTTTGCGCTCCTGATCTACTGGGGACGGCGTTTTACGCCCGGCCTCTATAGCATTATTTGGATGGCAGGCAGCTGGACGCTTGTGGAATGGCTGCGCACGGAGATTCCGGTGCTGGGATTCGGCTGGCATCTGCTGGCTTATTCGCAGAGTTTTTATCCGGTCATCTTACAATCCGCGAATACCGTCGGCGTTTACGGACTGGGTTTTGCGATTGCGGCAGTCAATGCCTGCGGGGTCAATGCCTGGGAAATGCGTGTGCGGGCCGCGGAGCCCCAGGGGAAAATCCGCCTGTTTTTCATCGCCGGAGGCGTTCCTCTGATCGTGGGCTTAATTGCGGCGCATGGTTTCTACCAGCTTAGCCGTCCGGAAAACGGCGGTGAGCAGCTGCGCATGGCGCTGGTGCAGAGCAACATTCCCGAAGCCATTAAATGGCGTCCGGAAGCCAAAGACCGCATTCTCGAAGTCCAAATGAAGCTGACCCAGCTGGCGTCGTTTGATTCGCCGGATCTGGTGGTCTGGCCTGAGGCGTCTTTTCCCGGCTATTTCAATCGTGATGCCGAAGCCGCCCAGGTGCGCGAGTTAGCGCAAAAAATCCACGCGCCTATCCTGATCGGCAGTCCGCATTATGAAAAAGACGGCGTTTATTACAACAGCGCCTATCTCGTGCGCGGCCCTGAAGCCGCGGAAGAGCGCTATGATAAAATGCGGCTGGTTCCGTTTGGGGAATATGTGCCTTTTAAATTTGCTCTGGGCTGGCTGATGCCGCTGGCGGATGCCTTTGGCGTGGGGGACTTCAGCGCGGGACAAACCTTCAAGCTTTTCCGGCTGTATGATGATGTGCCCTTTGGCGTGATGATCTGTTTTGAAGACATTTTCCCGCATATTGCACGGCGGTTTGTTGAAAGCGGGGCGCGCTTTTTGGTGGTCATCACCAATGATTCGTGGTTTGGACGCACGGCCGCGCCTTACCAGCATCTGGCGGCATCGATTTTCCGCGCCGTTGAAACCGGAGTTCCGGTCGTGCGCACAGCCAATACCGGCGTTTCGGCGCTGATCTCTGCCCGCGGCCGAGTGACCCAGCGAATCAGGTCTCAAAAGAGTGAGGATCTTTTCGTGACCGGACAGGGTACAGGGTTTATAACGTTGAAGCGCGGACCGACCCATTATATGCGCAGCGGGTATATGTTTCCGGTCGTGGTGCTGTTGGTGATGGCCAATTTGGGTCTGATGCTCTGGCTAAAGTACGGGCGCGAAAAATATGGAAAAATCTAACGCATACGCAGGCTTCCTTGGCCTGCGAAGCGTTGTGCTTGAGTCAAAAAAACTCAAGCCTAGCGCATACGCAGGCTTCCTTGGCCTGCGAAGCGTTGTGCTTGAGTCAAAAAAACTCAAGCCTAAATCGAGTATGTTGTTTTTAATTCTGCTTCTTGCCCTGCTTCAGGGCTGCATCCGCCTGGCGGGTTCAGCCGGCTACTGGAAGCAGGGCGCTGATGACGAAGAACCCGAAGTACACCAGACCGGCTTTGACTCGCAAAACCTCCTTTCTTCCAATTCCTAAATTTATTTTTACTGAAAATACGTAGGAGTTTTGTGTTCCCCCTCTTAATTTCCCCCCGAAAAGCACGGGGTGAGAAATAAAAGAGATTCTGGTGTTTCCTCCCCCGTGCTTTTCGGGGGAGGATCAAGGTGGGGGAAAGGAGCATTAACTCGCACAACGCGGTATCGCTAAATCAGGGAGAGGCCGCCGTCAGCGGTGAGGATTTGACCGTAGATCCAGGCGGATTGAGGCGAGGCGAGAAAGGCGACGACGCGCGCGAGATCTTCCGGCGCTCCGATGCGGCCCGCCGGCGTGCGGCGCACGACTTCGTCGCGGAATTTTTCAAATTCAGGGAAATGGCGGACGGCATCCGTATCGACCAGGCCACCGGAGACGCCATTGACCCGGATACCTTTGGGCGAAAGTTCAACGGCCAGATATTTGATCAGGCTTTCCAAGGCGGCCTTTGAAATGCCGATCGCACCGTAGTTGGGAATAAAACGATGCGAACCCAGGCTCGAAAGCGCAATAATGCTTCCGCCGCCGCGCGATTCCATGGAGGGCAGCACCTTCTGAGTGAGTTCAAGTAAGGCGCGCGTATTGATCGTCATCGATAAATCCCATTGATTGGGCTTCAGTTTGTGTACCGGCTTAAAAGCCCCGATAGCGGCATTGTGCACGAGAATATCAACCCCGCCGAAAAGTTTGAAGGTTTCATCGACGAGCAGAGTTTGATCCGCGCCGTCGCCGGCATTGGCTTGGAAAGAATGGGCTTCTGAACCCATGTCCCGCAGGGCTGTGACGGTTTCAACAGCAGCCTCTTCATTGCGGACATAATTCACCATGATGGAAGCGCCCAAATGCGCCAGTTCAAAGGCAATGGCCTTGCCGATACCCCGGGAAGCGCCTGTGATGAGAGCGACTTTTTGCTGCAGTGGTTTTGACATGGCGAACAGAATAAGGGCAGGCCGCTGCAAAAGCAACTGTCAAAAAGGGCCCTGATAAAAGCACTGGAGGGGGCCTAAACCCTGTGTTAAAATGCGCCGGGCTTGACCGTTGTTCAAGCCCAAAGCGTTTCTGAGGCCAGGAAGCCTGCGTAGCGCTAGCCCTTTCTAAACCAGGTACTTAGGTATGATAGACATGATCCGCCGGTTACAAACCCGCACTCTGGATGCGCTCGTCCGCGGGGGTGCCGGACGGCAGCTTGAAGAACGGGCTGAATTTTTTGTTTCGCTATTTGAAAAGGCCCTTCAGGAAAAGGCCTCGATCTTAGATATTGGAGGCCGCTGGGGTTTTTACGCGGGGCCGCTGGAACGCCGGGGCCACCAGCCTGTTATTTTAGACGTCGTCCGTCCGGGCTACCAAAAAGCACCGGTGGTCATGTACGACGGCATGCGCATGCCGTTTCCGGACAAAAGTTTTAACGCCAGCCTCTTCGTGACCGTGCTTCACCACATCCGCGATCAGGCGGGGGTGCTGCGCGAGGCCTGCCGGGTGACACGCGGCAAGATTGTGGTGGTCGAAGACCTCTATCACCATGCGCTGGGACGTTTTTGGACAATTTTGCGTGACCGTCTTTATAATTTTGAATGGATCGGACATCCCTGTGGTTTCCGTACCCGAACGGAATGGGAAGCCTTCTTTGAAAGATTGGGACTGCGCGTTTCGTCATGCCGTGAAGTCGAGACGCGCCTGTGCGGCCTCGGAATTTTAAACGGAGTTTTCGTGCTGGAGGTCCCGGAATGAGTGCTTGGATCCAGGAAGTTGTGGAGCATGTTCCCGGCGAAAAAATACACTGCCGGGGCACGATTCCGGCAGACCTGGAAGTTTTTCAAGACCACTTTCCCGGTTTTGCAGTCTTGCCGGGAGTGCTGGCGCTAGAAATTTTGAAAGAGCAGATTGAACGCTGCGTTGGACCGGAACCGGGAGTGCGTCTGAAAATGCGTCTGGCCCGGATGCAGACGGTCAAGTTCCAGCATTTTTTACGGCCCGGCGAATCCTGGGAAAGCCGGGTGAGCCGGATTGCCGGCGATGCGGGCGGCTGGACCGCCCAATTGAATGCGCAGGAGCGTCCGGCTGTTTCGGCGCGGCTATGGGTTGAGTTAGACAATTAGGCGTAACGTTTTAAGGGGAGGGATAAGGCAATGGAGCATGAGATTTTTGAAAAAGTGAAGGAAACGCTGGCCGGTGCGCTGGGGGTGGATGCCTCCGAGATTCAAATGGAATCGTCGCTGGTGCGCGACCTGGGCGCGGAATCCATTGATTTTATTGATATTTTGTTCCGGCTGGAAAAAGCCTTCAACATCAAGATCCCCAGCGGCGAACTTTTTCCCGGCCATATTCTCAATCAGGAGCGTTTTGTGCTGGCGGGGCGCGTCACCCCCGAAGGCCTTGAAGAGCTGCGTCAAAAACTGCCCTATCTGAATGTCGATGCGTTTGCCAAAGATCCGGAGTTGTCCAAACTCGCTGATTTTTTTACGGTCCACATGGTCATCGATTATCTGAAAGACCGCGTGACCAAAGAAGCGAATGCCTGACGCATGCGCTGGAACCTGCTTCAGGAAGTCCTGCACATTGAACGGGGCCAGAAAGCATCCGCTGCGGCTTTAATTCCTGAAACAGACGCCGGTGCCGAACTCCTCCTGATGGAAATGATGGCTCAGACCGCCGGCCTGACACTGGGTTCCCTGCAAGATTTCAAAGACGATTTGGTTTTTGCAAAAATTGACCATGCGGTTTTCAATGTTCTGCCCGCGGCCGGTACTCCGGTTTTGATTGAAGCGCGCGCCGAGGACGTCCGGCCCGAAGGCGGCTGGTTTCTAGCCCGTGTCAGTGCCGGCCGGCAAATCCTCGCCGAGTCGCGGCTTTTACTGGTCAATGCCGGAAAACTCAATCCAGCTTCCGGCGCTTCTGTCACTTTTCACCCCCGTTTTATGGACCACTACCGCATCCGCGAAAAAATAACCGGTGGTGCTGTGAGCCCGGTTCTATGAGTCAACGACGCGTGGTCATCAGCGGCATTGGCATGGTCACGCCGGCAGGAATCGGCTTGGAGGCCTATTGGAAAGCCGTTGTAAGCGGCGAATCCGTGATTGCGCCGTCGCCGGAACCGGCGGCCGGCGGCATTGCGTTTCCGCGTACCGGCGCGATCCGCGGCTTTCAGCCCGAAGCGTTTGTGGCCCAGCGCAAGCAGATCAAGCTGATGTCGCGCGAGATCCAGCTGGCTGTAGCCGCCAGCCATCTCGCCCTGCAGGATGCGGGTTTTAAACCGGACCCGGCCCATACCTTCCGTTACGGCATTTCGCTCGGCGCCGGTGTCCTTAATACGGACATCGATGAAATGAGCAGCGGCGTACGCGCGTCCTTGGATGCCAGCGGGCAATTCAGTTTAAAAAAATTCGGTGAAGAAGGCATGCGCGCGCTTTTTCCGCTGTGGTTTTTGAAGTATCTTCCCAACATGCCGGCCTGTCATGTCGGCATCGCGCATGGTTTCCAAGGACCCAGCAATACGGTCACAACGTCATCGGCGGCCGCCGCACAGGCGATTGGCGAGGCTCTGCGCGTGATCCGCCGCGGGGATGCGGACCTGATGCTGGCCGGCGGCACAGACTCTAAAATTAATCCCGTCGGAATTTCCCGCTTTCAACTGCTCGGCCTGCTTTCGCGCCGCGACGACCCGGCGGACCGGGCCTATTGTCCATTTGACGAGCGCCATGATGGCTTGATTTTAGGGGAAGGCGCGGGACTTCTGGTGCTGGAAGAAAAAGAACATGCGCTGGCCCGCGGCGCCAGAATTTACGGTGAAATTTTGGGTTATGGCGATGCGTCTGACTTTAACTGTGATCCGCGCGAACCGCAAGATTATGAAGGCAAGCGTTTGGCCATGAAGCGGGCCCTCGAGCAGAGTGCGGTCGATCCCTCGGATGTAGATTTCATTATGGCCAACGGCAGCGGCATCCCGTGCGAGGACGACCAGGAAGCGATGGCCATCGGTATGATTTTCGAAAAAAACTTCAGCCGGCTGGCGGTGACGGGCGTGAAACCCATTACCGGCCACAGTGTGTACGCCTCCGGCGGCATTGAAATCGCGGCCGGACTGCTGGCCCTGCGCGACCAGGTCGTGCCGCCGCTCGCCAATTTTGAAAAGCCGTCCTCGCATTGTCATCTGCCGATTGTGAAAAAAGCCGCACGCCGCGTGGACTCCGATCTTTTTTTGTTTAATTCGTCCGGATTTGGCGGGCAAAATGCCAGTCTGGTGGTGCACCGGTGAAACGGCGCGTCGTTGTTACGGGGATGGGCATGGTCACGCCGCTGGGTTTGTCTGTGCGCGAAACCTGGGCCAATCTGCTGGCCGGTAAATCCGGGATCGGTCCTATTTCCGTCTTTGATGCCGCGGGTTTTCCGACGCGTATTGCCGGTGAAGTGCGGGGTCTTGATTTCGAGCGTTGGAAAATCAAGGACCCGGCGCTGCGCGAGGCCGGCCGCGCAACTTTTTTTGCGCTGGAAGCGGCCGAAGAAGCTTTCCGCGATTCGCGCCTGCGTCTTTTCAGTACCAAGCCGGAGCGTTTCGGTATTTATTTCGGTGCCGGCGACAGCGGCCATGATTTCGACGCTTTTGTCGATACGATTGCGTCGTCCTGGGGTCCGGATGGCATCCTCGATAAAGACAAGTATGTGAGCGGCTCGCTGGAGCGCCTCAATCCGCTGCGTGAACTGGAACATCAGCCTTTTATGACGGTAACGCATCTGGCGCGGCACTTTGATATCCGCGGGCCGGTCGCGAATTGCCTGACGGCCTGCGCAGCCTCCTCGCAAGCCATGGGCGAAGCTTACGAGTGGATCAAAGAAGGTTCGGCGGACATTGTCATGTCCGGTGGTTCGCACTCCATGATTTATCCGCTGGGTATCGCGGGCTTCAGCGTTTTGACTGTTCTTTCCAAGCGCAATGAAACTCCCGAAAAAGCATCCCGGCCTTTTGAGAAAAACCGGGATGGGTTTGTCATGGCCGAAGGCGCGGGGGTGGTCATCCTGGAAGAATTGTCGCATGCGCTCAGGCGCCGCGCCAAAATCTACGGCGAAATCGTAGGGTATGGCTCGACCGCGGACGCTTACCGGTTGACGGACATGGACCCCGAAGGCCGCAGCGGCGCCGAGGCGGTGCGCCGGGCGCTTGAAAAAGGGGGCCTGAAGCCGGAAGACATTGATTACATTAATGCGCACGGCACGGCCACCAGTGTCAATGACGCCATCGAAACGCGTGTCATTAAAAAAGTTTTCCAGGAAAACGCCGCACGCATCCCTGTCAGTTCGATTAAGTCCATGCTGGGGCATATGATTGCCGCCGCCGGCGTCGTGGAAGCGATTACCTGCCTCATGGCAATGAGAGATTCGGTTGTCCCGCCGACGATCAACTTTGATGAGCCGGACCCCGAATGCGATCTGGATTATGTACCCAATAAAGCCCGCCGCATGCCGGTCCGCACCGCCATTTCAAACTCCTTCGGATTCGGCGGACAGAATATTTGTCTGGCCCTGAGGCACTATGACTATTGACCGGCAGGGGATTTTTCTGACCGGCGTCACCGGGACCCTGGGCCAGGAAATGCTGCGTTCGCTGCTGGAGCGTGGAGCCGGAGGGCCGGTGTATGTGCTGGCGCGTTCCAGCCGCAAACTGAGCGCTGAGGCGCGCGTGCATAAGCTTTTGGAGAATTCCGCCGTCTCGCTGCAAACCCGCAGCCGGTTGAAAATTTTGTCCGGGGACGTAACGCTGCCTAACTTTGGTCTGGGGCCCGAGGATCTGGATTTGCTTGGCCGCGACGTGCAGCGGTTTTTTCATATTGCGGCTTTGACGAGCCTGAATGGATCCAAGGAAGACTGCGAACGGATTAATCTCGGCGGTACGCGGCATGCGCTGGATCTTGCGCAGTTTCTGGCGGCCAAGGGCCGGTTGGAACGGTTTTTTTATTTCAGCACAGCCTATGCGGCCGGCAGCCGGCAAAAGTATCACTCGCGGGAAGATGAACTTCCGGCCCAGCCGGTGTTTGCCAATTTTTACGAGTCGAGTAAGTACCAAGCTGAAACGCTTGTGCGGGCGGCCCTGGCCGAAGGTTTAAAGGGCATGATTTTCCGTCCCAGCATTGTGGTAGGGCATTCGCAGACCGGCGCGGTCTCGCAATTCAATGTGATTTACCCGTTCATGCGCCTTTTTGCGCACGGCATGCTCCGCATCCTGCCCACGCGGCTGGAAAACTCGTTCAACATTGTGCCGATCGATTATGTCGTGGAAGCCGCGCTGCGTATCTCCGAACACGATGAATTTCTAGGGCGTGCGTTTCATTTGGTGACTCCGGAGCCGCCCATGATCGGGATGCTGATCGAGCAAAAACTGGAAGATTATCCGGACCTGGCCGAAGTGGAAGTGGTAGACCCGGCGACGTTCAGCCGTGAATCGCTGGCACCCGAACAGCAGTTTATCTATGACATGCTTTCGCCGTATCTCGGCTACCTGAATGATGAATTGACATTTGATACTTCAAATACGCAAACCGCTTTGCAAAAAGTCGGCCTTTCCTTTCCCAAAACCGGCAAACCTTTCCTGCGCACACTGCTGCGCTACGCCGTCGATCAGGGCTATCTCGTCACCAAGGTCTAATCCGAAACGCTTCCCCCTTCTTGATCTCCCCCCGAAAAGCACGGGGGGAGAAAAAGAGAACTCATCATCATTATTTCCTCCCCCGTGCTTTTCGGGGGAGGATCAAGGTGGGGGAGACGAGCAACGACTACTAGCCGTGTGCCGCTGTTGGCGGCACGTCATTCACGCCATCGCGTCTTCAGATTCAAAAGAGAGATGCGCAGCGCATCGACCAGAATACCTGCCACAATGAGAGCCGCCACGGGATGGAGAAATGCGTAGGCCCAGGGGGTTTGCAGCGTGCGGTAAGTTTTGACCGTCACGCCGGTGATCAGAATCATGCAGAGGCTTCCCAGGAAAACAGCAGGCTTCCAGAGTGGATTTTCAGGTGCGGCATGTACGAAGAGCCATGCCAGGCCGATGGCCGGAAGCACAGATGCCGTCAGCAGTCCTGCCAGCCGGACCAGAATGAGAGGTACGGAACAATCCAAGGCATGGCGGTAAATGCGGCGCCAGCCGCGCCAGAGCTCTCGTAAATTGTGATACATGCGCGTGCCGTAAATTTCTTGTCCCCAATGGCAGGCGGTGCGCGCTCCCGTCTGCTTTGCTTTTTTCATGAGCGCGAAATCTTCCAGGAATTCATGTGCCACCGCGGCGTGCGTGCCCAGAGTTTCGTAAAGATCCCGCCGGATAAGCAGGTACTGGCCGTTGGCAAAATGGTCTGGTTTTTGAGGGTCATTGACACGCGTCAGCGGAAACCACAGCCCCATCATGGCCATGGCCGTGGGTTGGACCAGGCGTTCAATGAATGAGCCGGTCAAACAACGCGGCGTCAGCGTCAGTAAATCCAGCCCGTTTTTTTCTGCATGCACGATGGCTGAGCGGATCCCGGAAGACTGATGCAGCGTGTCCGCGTCTGTAAAAAGCAGCCAGCCGCCGGACAGGTAGGGTACGGCGCAAGTCAGAGCATGATTTTTCCCCGTCCAGCCTTCCGGCGGGTTTTGCCGGACATGGACGTAGCGTTTGAAACTCAGATTCGGCTTGCCGGCGATTTCGCTAAAGCCGGCGCGCTGTAAAATCATTTCGGTCGCATCCGTGGAGCGGTCATTGATCACGAGGCACTGCGTTTGCGAATCAAGTTGGACTTCCAGCGAACGCAGGCATTGCGGCAGGTTCTTTTCCTCGTTGCGCGCGGGTATCACGACGGTGACGCTGCTGGGTTCGGCGGGCGACGGGTTTAAAAGCGGGACGGAGGGTACGCCATACAGGGTTTCAAGGGCCACGCGGCTGCGAAAAAGCCATAGTCCAATGCCGGCGGAAAATAAAATTAAAAGCGCGGGGAGCATGAGGCATCATAATGAGTTTTAAGCCTAAAGAAAAGGGCAAGAACATACAAACGCCCTTAGGCGTTCGATGTTCTAGTCTCTGCGATAGACGTAGAGGCAAGAACATACAAACGCCCTTAGGCGTTCGATGTTCTAGTCTCTGCGATAGACGCGACCCATGAAAAAAAGTGGCGTGACAGGTCTGCCGCATGTAAGATAATCCTTACAATGCCGCTTGAAATCAAAGATATCCCTTTCTTTCATGACCTTTCGCGTTCAGAGCTTGCGGCCCTTGAAACCTGCCTGATTGAGAAAAACTTTAAAAAAGGCGAGATCGTCCACAGCGAAGGCGGCGAATGCACTTCGCTTTTTTTTGTCAGAAACGGCCGTGTCAAAGTTTACCGGACCTCGGTTCAAGGGAAGGAACAGATTTTTGAGATTTTGGGGCCTGGCGATACCTGTGCCTGCAACCCGGGTGAACTGGCCTGGCAATGCGGGTCCAATGCTGAAATTCTTGCCGACAGCCGCCTATGGTTTTTGTCCCGGAAAAATTATGTGGAAATGGTGCGGAACAATTCCAAACTGATGCATGCTTTGAACGAATTGTTTGCCCGGCGCCTGCAGTGCTTCAGCAATATCATTGAAGAGGTAACGCTCAAAGACACCAAAAAGCGCCTGATCAAATTTCTTTTAGACATGCTGGCCCACAAGCATCAGACGGCGCCTAAAAGCGACATCCTTTTTATTGAATCGACGCGCGAAGAAATTGCGCAGCGCTTAGGAACAGCACGGGAAACCGTGGCCCGCCACATTTCAGACTTGAAACGCAAAAAACTTATTGACGTCAAACCCTACCAGATCATTGTCCGCGACAAAGAAGCTCTCGAAAAATTGCTCGATCCCTCCCGCCAATAGCGGCCTCTGAGGACATTCCTATCCAGTGACTTTTATCACAGCCGGTAAACCGGTCTGCCTGTACGCTTGTCCGTGACAGGAGGCCCCTATGGCTAACCCGCACCGTTTATTCGCCCGCGAAATTCGTGCTTTGTTCCTGCAATCTGAAAAGCTGTATAGCGCTTTAACCCAATTACGGTATGAAGGCCGCTTGCAGGAGAGGCGAAATATCCGGCGAGTCGAACAGTCTGTCCGGATTTTATACGGCAGCCTTAAAAAGCACATTTCTGTTCAGGAAAGAGTTATCTTTCCTTTTTTTGAGCGCCATATTCCGCGTTATGAGCTGGCCATTCAGCTTTTAAAAGCGGAACACCAGGACATCCGGAGGTGCTGCGAAGTCCTGCAGAAATCGGCTTCAGGAATCAAGGCCGCGCCTCGTACCCCGGACTGCGGAAGAATTTATAACCAAGGGATCTATCTTACCGCACTTCTGCGCCATCACTTTGAGTTTGAGAACCAAAGTGTTTTGACGCCGGCCGCCCAAGGGTTGACTAAAGCCGAGAAGATAACCCTCCGCCGGTCCAAGGCAAAAAAGAGGGGTGTGATCCGCGTCACAGCGCTGCGGCAGTAAATTCTGTAGTTTATAAGCGTAAAGAGAGATCACAAAAGGAGGCTGTTATGAAGATCTTCACGACTTTGTTAATCGCAATAGCCCTGGGAAGTTTTACCGGGTATGGCGGGGGAGCCGGGGCCATAACCCTTGCCGATCATTACAGCCAAAGCTATGCAGCAGCCATGAGAAAACAAACGGCGGCCGGTGCGGAAATCCGGGCCGAGAATGTCCGGCAGCGCTATGAATTTTGCGATGAACATCACCTTTGCACCGAAAAAGCGGAAAAGACTGTCCTGGGGGATTCATCGGTTGAGCTGAGTGAGCAAAAAAAACCGCTGGCTTTGTTTCTGATCACGCCTTCGTGGCAGTAAGGAAGAGGGAAAGACGATGACGACGCAATGGAGGATCACTCTTAGTGACATTCATCACAGCCTTTATCGTGCGGATGGATTAGTTTATACGCAAAAAGAAGGAGGGTGCTAAAATGGAACTTCCCAAACGGCTGATCAAGTTTTTAAGAAAACACAAAGTCGATTTTGACGTGCAGGTTCACACGCAGACATTTACGGCGTCACAGACCGCAGAAGCAGAGCATGTTTCCGGGAAAAAAGTAGCCAAGGCGGTGATGGTTAAGGCCGGGGGCGTGGATACGATGATTGTTTTGCCTGCCAGCCGGACGGTTGACCTTTTCAAACTGAGTACCGCCTTAGGAACGCAGGACGTCCGCGTGGAGGGAGAAAAAGAGTTTGTGGATTTGTTCCCCGATTGCGAAGCAGGGGCCATGCCGCCCTTTGGAAAGCTTTACGGCTTACCGTGCTTGCTGGACCGCAGTCTGCGGGATGCGGACGATCTTTACTTCAATGCAGGCAATCACTGGGAAACGGTCCGGATCGCGGCCGCAGATTTTTTGCGGCTCTCCAAAGCCGTCCTCGGTGATTTTTCGGTGGCGGGCAAAAAAGTTGGGGTCCTGAAAATCTGAGACCGCGGGGACTGCGCAGTCCCTGAAGCGGCGGAGGGTTTGTGAAATTAGATTTTAAAGACTGTGCGGTTTTTGCAGAGACGCAGCCCTTTGAAGAAGGTTATCTGCAGGCGCAAGCCGGCGAAGAAACAACGGTGCGCTATGACCGCCGGACCGCGCAGGAAATCGCAGCGGAAATGAAGGACACTGTGATTCTTTCCGTTTTTATTAAATCAAAAGTGGACGAGACGCTCCTCAAAACGCTTCCGCATCTGCGCCTGGTCACGACGCGTTCAACGGGTTACGATCACATTGACCTGAAAGCGTGCCAGTCCCGCGGAATTGCCGTTGCGAACGTACCGGTCTACGGCGAGAATACGGTGGCCGAACATACCTTTGCGCTGATCCTCTCGCTTTCCAGGAATTTGCGGAAGGCCTATTTGCGCACGCTGCAAAATGATTTTCGCCTGGATGGGCTAATGGGCTTTGACCTCAAGGGTAAAACGCTGGGCATCATCGGCACCGGGCACATCGGGCTGCACGTGATCCGTATGGCGCTGGGATTCGGCATGAAAGTGGCCGCGTTCGATGTCAAAGAGCAAACGTTCCTTGCCGAAGTCATGGGGTTTCACTATGCGCCGCTCGAAAGCGTTTTGGGCCAGGCGGATATTCTCAGTTTGCACGTGCCTTATCTCCCTGAAACACGGCACATCATTAATTCAAAAACTATCCAGTTCATTAAACGCGGCGCCCTGCTCATCAACACCGCGCGCGGCGGACTGGTCGATACCGATGCGCTGGTGGCGGCGCTGAATGAAAAGATTTTAAGCGGTGCCGGGCTGGACGTTTTGGAAGAAGAGGAGTATCTTCTCGAAGAAAAAAGATTGCTGCAAAATGGAAACGAGGAGGCTCATTGGCAGAAACTGCAGACCACGCTTAAAAATCATGTGCTTTTGCACCGCGAGAATGTCATTTATACTCCGCATATGGCTTTTTATTCGCGCGAAGCTGTTGAGAGAATACTGGACACGACGCTTGAAAACATGCAAGCTTTTCTCATGGGAAAACCGTTAAACCGGATTGTTTAAACCGCATTCATTTTTTCAGGAGGCGCTATGAGGGTAAAACCCGTTTTGTTTTTTATGCTTTTTTGGGCGGCTTGCAGCGTTGGTTGGGCCAACCGTGATGACGAGATGGAACCCGCGGAGTATTTTTTTATTCCTAAAGGGGATCCGCAATCCGGCCGGAAAGCTTTTGAGGAGTTGAAGTGCACGGCCTGCCATCAGACAGCGGACCAGGCCGGAAAAAACATGCCCATCGCTGCAAAAAGAGGACCCGTCTTGGGTCCGCAGCAGGCGGCTTATCCCACAGGCTGGATTGCAAATTCCGTGGTTTCCCCGTCGCATACCATTGCGCTCAATTCTGACGGCCAGGCCGACGAAGGTCATTTGTCCCGGATGGGAGATTTTTCTGAAATTATGACCGTCCGTCAAATGATTGACCTCGTCGCGTATATTCAGTCGCTCAGGGAAGAAGATACGCCGCAGCCGCGGTCATGAAGCGTGAAAGTCCGGTTGATTGCCCCCAGAGGCCATGCTATACTCACGGTTTCACGGGGCAGGCCGCTTGATGACCGCTTAAGCTGAATCCTATCAAGGCCTTATATCAGGCCGCCCTCGGTAGATTATTAAAACAATTTTGCGTCTCAACTGTCAATCCGTTAAGCCGGGGCGCTATCGTCTAGCCTGATCTAGGACGTTGCCCTCTCAAGGCAAAAACACGGGTTTAAATCCCGTTAGCGCTACCAAATTGTTCGCTGCATGCGATGCGGGGGACAAGGAGAACCATGATTTCGCGTTATACGCGCCCTGAAATGGGGGCGATCTGGACCGAACAAAATAAGGTGCAGAAATGGCTTGATGTCGAGTTGGCGGCTTTGCGTGCCTTGGCGCACTATGGCTTCATCCCCAAAAATGTTCCAGCCAAAGTCGAGAAAAAAGCCGGCTTTGACCTGAAGCGCATTCAGGAAATTGAAAAAGTCGTCAACCACGACGTGATTGCCTTTCTCACCAATCTCGCCGAACGCGTCGGACCCGCGGGCCGCTATGTGCACTTCGGACTGACCTCTTCCGACATTCTGGATACCGCGCTTGCGATCCAATTGCGCGAAGCCGCAGACCTTATTTTAATCGAATTAAAAAAACTCATCGCCGCGCTGAAGGCCAAGGCGCGCCGCCATAAAATGACGATCATGGTCGGGCGCAGCCACGGCGTGCATGCCGAGCCGGTCACGTTCGGCTTGAAAATGGCGCTTTTTTACGAACAGCTGCGCCGCAATCTGCGCCGTGTTGAAAACGCGCGTGAAAATATTGCATACGGAAAAATTTCCGGGGCTGTGGGGACTTTTGCCAACGTCGATCCGCGCGTTGAAACGTATGTCTGCAAAAAGCTGGGACTGAAAGCGGATCCAATTTCAACCCAAGTCATCCAGCGCGACCGCCACGCGGAGTTTATGGCGGCCCTGGCCGTTCTCGGCGGTTCGCTCGAGCAGCTTGCGACCGAAATTCGCAGTCTGCAAAAAACGGAGACGCGCGAGGTGGAAGAATTTTTCGGCAAAGGGCAGAAGGGGTCGTCGGCCATGCCGCATAAGCGCAACCCCATTACCTGTGAACGTGTTGCCGGCCTGGCGCGTATTTTGCGGGGCAATGCCGTGGCTGCTTTAGAAAATATTGCACTTTGGCATGAACGCGACATTACCCATTCTTCGGTGGAGCGCGTTATTTTTCCGGATAGTACGATTCTGGCGCATTACATGCTGACGCTCATGACACCCGTCATTGAAAACCTGCAGGTCTATCCGGAGCGCATGCTGGCCAACCTCGAATTGAGCCGCGGCATGGTTTTTTCGCAGGGCCTGCTGCTGCAACTCGTGGAAAAAGGCCTGACGCGCGAACAGGGCTATGCGCTGGTGCAAGACGCCGCGCGGCGGGTCTGGGAAAATCCAAAACTGACACTGCATGAGGCGGTGCTAAGCGATCCGGCACTGCTTAAGGTCTTGAAGCCGTCGGAAATTCATCAGGTTTTTCAATATCAATATCATCTTAAGAACGTCGGAAAAATCTTTAAACGACTCGGCATTTAGCGGAGGAGACCATGCCCGTGACGACTTCAAAAGTACAAACCGTGCTGCAAACCAATCTGCCCTTGCCGGTGATCGGCCGGGGAAAAGTGCGCGATATTTATGCGGTTGGTGATGACAAACTGTTGATTGTGACGACCGACCGCTTGAGCGCTTTTGACGTGGTGCTGCCCAATCCCATTCCGAACAAAGGCCGCGTCCTGACCCAGATTTCGATTTTCTGGTTTAATTTCTTTAAAGACCTGCTGCCGCACCACCTGATCACGGGCGATGTGCGGGCCATGGGTTTCGACAAAAGTTTTCTCGAACGTTTCGGCGCTGAACTCGAAGGCCGCAGCATGTTGGTGCACCGTGCTAATCCGCTATCGATTGAATGCGTGGTGCGCGGTTACATTACCGGCTCAGGCTGGAACGACTATAAAGCGACCCAAGCCGTCTGCGGCCATAAGCTGCCCACAGGGTTAAAACAGTGCGAAAAATTGCAAGAACCGATTTTCACGCCGGCGACGAAAGAAGCCGCCGGCCATGACATCAACATTGATTTTGAAACCGCTGTTCAGCGCGAAGGCCGTGACGTGGCAGAGCAGGTGCGCGGACTTTCAATCGAAATTTATAAGCGCGGTGCGGCCTATGCCGAAACGCGCGGCATTTTGATTGCTGACACCAAATTTGAATTCGGCTTGCGCGGCGGCAAAGTCATTCTGATTGACGAAGTGTTGACGCCGGACAGTTCGCGTTTTTGGCCCCAAGACCAGTACGAAACCGGCCGCGATCAACCGAGTTACGACAAGCAAATCGTGCGCAATTATCTTTTGACGCTGGGTTGGAACAAACAGCCGCCCGCGCCGTCCTTGACGCCGGAAGTGATTGAAAAAACCAGCAAGGCGTACCAGGATGTTTATGAACGTTTGACCGGCAAGCCGCTCGACGGCGCCGTTTGAGAGGTTCGGTATTGCGAATTTTAAAGTTGTTATTCTGGCACGGCTCAGGATGACAAATACTTGTCCGCAAGAAAGGAAATTATGAGTTATAAAGCGCAAGTGCATGTCAGTTTGAAAAAGTCGGTTCTTGATCCGCAGGGCAAGACAGTTTTGCATGCGCTTGGAACTTTAGGGTTTAAAGAGGCCCGCGACATTCGGGTGGGTAAGTATTTTGAAGTCGCTCTTGAGGCGGCGGATGAAAAGAAAGCGGAGGAAAGCCTGCGCAAAATTTGCGAACGCGTGCTGATTAATCCCGTCATCGAAGAGTATTCATTTACATTAACAAAATCAGCGTAGCAATGCATGAATTGCCACGGCAGGAATTAACCAAGGGTGAAGGTTTGAAAGCGGTTATCGTTGTTTTCCCCGGTTCCAACTGTGATACGGATTGTTTTCACGTCCTTCGCGATGTGTTAAAAATTCCGGTGGAGTTTGTCTGGCACAAGCAGGGCAAACTGCCGCAGTGCGACCTCGTGGTCCTGCCGGGCGGTTTCAGTTACGGAGATTATCTGCGTACGGGCGCGATTGCCCGGTTTTCACCGGTCATGCAGGACGTGAAGCGCCATGCGGAAGCCGGCCGGCTGGTGCTGGGAATCTGCAACGGCTTTCAGATTTTGCTCGAGGCCGGACTGCTGCCAGGCGCTATGCTGCGCAACCGCTCACTGTCTTTTATCTGCAAGCCGGTTTGGCTGCGGGTTGAAAATAACCAGACTCCCTTTACGCGCAAATTTCAAAGCGGCGCGATCCTCCAAATCCCGATTGCCCACGGCGAGGGAAATTATTTTTGCGACAACGATACGCTGAAAGGTTTGGAAGATTCCCAAAGCATTGTTTTCCGCTACTCGGCACAGACCGGTGAACTTGGCGATGAGTTTAATCCGAATGGGTCGCTTGGCCACATTGCCGGGATTACCAATGCCAAGCGCAACATCCTGGGCATGATGCCGCATCCGGAGCGCGCCAGCGAAAGCCTGCTGGCGCTGACGGACGGCCGGGCCCTGTGGGAAAGTCTCGTATGACCATGACCCAAAATCCTCCTGCCATTACGCCGAAACTGATCGCGCTTCACGGCATTACGCCGGAAGAGTATCAGATGATTATCAAGAAAATCGGCCGCGAGCCCAATCTGACCGAGTTGGGTATGTTCAGCGTGATGTGGAGCGAGCACTGCTCGTACAAAAATTCCAAGCCGATCCTGAAATTGTTTCCTACGTCTGGTGCCGGTGTCTTAGTCAAAGCCGGCGAAGAAAATGCAGGCATCGTCGACATCGGCGATGGCCTTGCGGTTTGTTTCAAAATCGAAAGTCATAACCATCCTTCGGCGATTGAACCGTTTCAGGGAGCCGCGACCGGCGTCGGCGGCATTCTGCGCGATATTTTTACCATGGGTGCGCGGCCGATTTTTTTGATGAATTCGCTGCGTTTTGGCAAGCTGGATTCGCCTCAGACCCAGCGCCTGGTGCGCGGCGTCGTGGCCGGTATTTCGCATTACGGCAACTGCATGGGCATTCCGACTGTGGGCGGCGAAGTTTACTTCGACGAATGCTACGAAGGCAATCCGCTGGTCAATGCCATGGCCGTGGGGCTAGTCACGAAAGATTCGATTGTGAAGGGCAAGGCCTCCGGCGCGGGCAATCCTGTGTATTATGTCGGCCCCGGCACGGGGCGCGACGGCCTGGGCGGCGCGGCTTTTGCCTCGCGCGATTTAAGCGAAGAAAGTCATGAAGACCGTCCCGCGGTGCAGGTGGGCGATCCGTTTATGGAAAAACTCCTGATGGAAGCCTGCCTTGAACTCTGCCAAACCGATGCGCTTGTGGGCATGCAGGACATGGGCGCAGCCGGCCTGACCTGCGCGACTTCGGAAACAGCCGCGCGGGCGGCCATGGGCATCGAGATCGATTTGGCCAAAGTGCCGCAGCGTGAAACCGGTATGACCTCGTATGAAATTATGCTCTCGGAATCGCAGGAACGCATGCTGATCATTGTCAAAAAAGGCAAAGAGAAAATCGTCGAAGACATTTTTGAAAAGTGGGACCTGCATGCGGCCCGCATCGGCGAAGTCAAAGAAGGCACGACGATGCGTGTTTTTGAAAACGGCAAGCTGGCCAGCGAAATTCCGGCCAAGGCGCTGGTTGATGAAGGCCCGGTCAATGTGCGGGAAGAAAAGCAGCCGGCTTATCTGGAATTGGAACAGAAACTGGATCTTGCCGGTATTCCGGAACCGCAGGATTTCAATGCGGTCTTGCTGAAACTGCTGGCGCATCCTTCGATTGCTTCCAAAGCCTGGATTTGGGAGCAATACGACCACATGGTCCGTACGGACACGGTTTTTTACCCGGGCCATGATGCCGCGCTGGTGCGCATCAAGGGGACGACCAAAGGCCTTGCGGCTTCGACGGACTGCAACAGTTTGTACTGCTACCTGGATCCGTATGAAGGCGGAAAAATTGCCGTGGCTGAAGCGGTGCGCAATGTGATTTCAACCGGCGCCCGTCCCCTGGGAATGACGAACTGCCTCAATTTCGGCAATCCGATGAAGCCGGAAGTGTTCTGGACATTTCATCAAGCGGTCAATGGGATGTCGGACGCCTGCCGCGCGTTCGGTATTCCCGTGACCGGCGGCAACGTTAGTTTTTACAATGAAAATCCGCAGGGTGCCATTTATCCGACGCCGACCGTCGGCATTGTCGGTCTTATCGAAGACATTGAAACCCGCGTGCCGTCCGCTTTTCAAAACCAAGGTGACTTGATCTTTTTGCTTGGCGCTACCCGCAATGAAATCGGCGCAAGCCACTATTTGTCCGTAATTCACGGCCGTAAGCAAGGGCTGCCGCCGCGCTTAGACCTTGAACGCGAAGCCGCTCTGGGCCGTTTGATTTTGGGGCTGGCCGGTAAAAAAGTTTTGTCTTCCTGCCATGACCTTTCGGAGGGTGGTTTAGCGGTCACTTTGGCCGAATGTGCCATTCGCTCACCGGCAAAACTCGGTGCCGTGGTGGACCAGTTGGACATGGTGATGCAAAGCGCGCTGGGTCCGCAGGCACAGACGGGGACGGAAGGCAAGTTGCGCGCGGATGCTCTTTATTTTGGTGAAAGCCAGTCGCGCTGCGTAGTGACGGTCAAGCCGGAGCATAAAGAAGTGCTTGTGCATGAAGCCCAAAAATGGGGCCTGCCGGTTTTTCAAATTGGCAAAGCCGGCGGAAAAGATCTGGTTCTCGGGGAACGCATTCAGCTGGCCGTGGCGGACCTGAGCCGTCTTTATGAAAAAGTCCTGCCGGACAGTCTGAACGGAGGGGTATGAGCGGGGAAAATATCAAGGACCATTGCGGCGTTTTCGGGGTTTTTAATCACCCGGAAGCGGCGCGTCTGACCCATTTGGGGCTCTTTGCCCTGCAGCACCGGGGCGAGGAAGCGGCGGGCATTTGTACGAGCGACGGAAAAAGCCTGCACCTCTATAAAAACACCGGGCTAGTCGGGGAAGTTTTTAATGAAACGAATCTGAATACCTTACCGGGCGACATGGCGATTGGCCATGTGCGCTATTCCACGACGGGGTCTTCGACGCTGCAAAATTCCCAGCCGCACATGGTCAGCTATTCGCGCGGTCAAGTAGCCGTGGCGCATAACGGCAATCTGGTCAATGCGCAGATTCTGCGCGATGAACTGGAAGCTTACGGGTCTATTTTTTCGAGCACGATCGATTCTGAAATTTTTGTCCACTTGCTCGCAAAACCATCCTACAAATCACGGGAAGAGGCCATTTTCAATTCCGTTCAGCGCGTGGAAGGCGCCTACAGCCTGGTCATTTTAACCGAGTCCCAGCTTTTCGGCGTGCGCGATCCGTATGGATTCAGGCCGCTTTGCATCGGACGCATCGGAGAAAGCTACGTGCTGGCTTCTGAGACTTGCGCTCTCGATTTGACCGGTGCCGAATATATCCGCGAAGTCGAACCGGGCGAAATTGTCGTCATTGATGCCCGCGGCCTGCGCAGTCTTTTTCCGTTTAAGGACCAGAATATCCGCCGCGCGCACTGCATTTTTGAGCACGTCTATTTTGCGCGTCCGGACTCGACTCTTTTCGGCGACAATGTGGGCTTGGTCCGGGAACGGCTCGGCCGGCAGCTGGCCAAAGAGCATCCCGCCAGCGCCGATATTGTCGTGCCTGTGCCGGACTCGGGCAATTTTGCGGCCATGGGGTATGCCCGCGAATCGGGGATTCCCTTGGCGCACGGATTTACGCGCAATCACTATGTGGGCCGCACTTTTATCAGCCCCAGTCAGGCGCAGCGCTCGCTCAAAGTCCGCATCAAGCTGAATCCGATCCGGGAAATTGTCACCGGTAAACGCGTGGTGGTCATCGATGATTCAATTGTGCGCGGCAATACGTCTAAATCGCGTGTTTCGCTGTTGCGCCGTGCCGGGGCCAAAGAAGTGCACATGCGCATCAGCTGCCCGCCGCATATTTCGCCCTGTTATTACGGCATTGATTTTCCGTCGAAAAGTGAACTTTTGGCCTGCAATAAATCCATGGAAGAAATTAAAAAGTTTCTCGAAGTCGATAGCCTGGGCTACCTCAGCATCGAAGGAATGCTTGCGGCCACGACCCATAAACCCTCGGATTTTTGTACGGCCTGCTTCAGCGGGAATTATCCCACGAAAATTTTTGACGAGACCGACAAGTTCAAACTGGAACGGAGCAAAGGCTGATGCCTGCTAAACAAGCCTGGACATACGAAATGGCGGGCGTGCCGCACCTCAAGGGTGACGACCGTTACAACCGCAAGGTCAAAGGCTGGATTTCTTCGACGCAGGTCTCCGGCGTGATAGGGAGCCGCACCGGTTTTGCCGCGCTTTTTGATCCGCGCATGACGGGTTTTAAAGATCCGCTGCTGGTGACTTCGACGGACGGCGTGGGTACGAAGCTGGAGGTCGCCGCGCTGCAAGGCAAGCATGATACGATTGGCATTGATCTGGTGGCCATGTGCGTCAACGACATCATTACCACCGGAGCGAAACCGGTTTTGTTTTTAGATTACTTTGCATCCGGAAAATTTGATTCAAAAACGGTCAGCGAGGTTTTGAAAGGAATTACGCGTGGCTGCCGCGAGGCCAGCTGCGCGCTGGTCGGCGGGGAAACCGCGATCATGCCGGGCTTTTATCAAACTGGAAAAGGCCATGCCGGTTCTTATGATGTTGCCGGTTTTTCTGTGGGGCTGGTCGAGCGCAGTGCTGTCATCGACGGCAGCGCCATCCGGGAAGGAGACTTGATGGTCGGCATCGCGTCTTCCGGTGTGCACTCGAATGGTTTTTCCTTGATCCGTAAAGTCTTGAGCCGCCGTGATCTCAAAGGCAAGCCGGGCCGGGAAATCCTGACGCCGACGCGCATTTATGTTAAACCGGTTCTTGCTCTGCTGGAGACGCTGCGTTTGAACGGCATTGTCAATATTACGGGCGGTGGTTTTCAGGATAACCTGCCGCGTGTCTTGCCGGAAGGCCTGGGAGCGCAGGTGTGGAAACGCAGCTGGCCCGTGCCGGATATTTTTTTCCTGATCCAAAAAAAAGGGAATGTGAGTGATCTTGAAATGATGCGAACATTTAATCTCGGAATCGGAATGGTTCTAATCGTACGGCCCGAAGATGCGCCCCGTGTTCAGCATGCGCTCGCGCAGAGCAAACTTTCGAGCTGGACTGTGGGCGAAATCATCCGCGGCCGCGGCGTGGAGGCAAAATGAAAGTTTTGATCGTCGGCTCGGGCGGCCGTGAACACGCCCTGGCCTGGAAAATCGCACAAAGTCCGCAGTTGACGAAACTCTATGCCGCTCCGGGCAGCGCAGGTATCGCGCAGCTGGCCGAATGCGTTCCTCTCAAAGCCGATGATCTTGAAGGGCTCGCCGCCTTTGCGCACCGTGAAGCCATCGATCTTACGGTGGTGGGTCCTGAAGCGCCGCTGGCCCTCGGCATTGTGGACCGGTTTGAAAAAGAGGGTCTGAAAATTTTCGGTCCTTCGCGGGAAGCGGCGCAGCTGGAAGCCAGCAAAGCTTTTGCCAAAAACCGCATGAACCAATTCGGTATTCCGACGGCACGTCATGAAGTCTTTACGAATATCAATGAGGCCAAACATTACGTCATTGAGGCGGAGATGCCGCTGGTGATCAAAGCCGACGGGCTCGCTGCCGGCAAGGGCGTGGTCATTTGCCGGAATGCGCAGGAAGCCGTGGAGGCCCTGAGCTCCATGATGACCCAGCAGACGTTCGGCGCTGCCGGCAGTAAAGTCGTGATTGAAGAATGTCTCGAAGGCGAAGAATTTTCTGTGCTGGCCGTCACCGACGGCGAACGGATTTTGCCGCTGGCCAGCGCGCAGGACCATAAACGCGCGTATGATTACGACCGCGGCCCGAATACGGGCGGCATGGGGGCTTACTCGCCTTGCCCGCAGGTTTCCGAAGAACGTTTTCAAGAGATTGTGAATCTTGTGATTCGTCCGATGGTCGATGGGCTGCGCAAAAGCGGAATTTTGTTCCGCGGCATTCTGTATGCCGGGATCATGATGACCAAAGAAGGTCCGTATGTTTTAGAATACAATGTCCGTTTTGGCGATCCCGAGGCCCAGGCGATTCTACCGCGCCTTAAATCCGACTTGCTTCAAATCATGATCGAAGCCGCCGAAGGCCGCCTGCAAATTCCGGCCCTCGAATGGCATGATAAAAGCTGCCTGACTGTGGTGCTCGCTTCCGGAGGCTACCCGGGCCATTATAAGAAGCAAATTCCAATTACGGGCCTGGATTCGGCGCAAGCCGCCGATTCCGCCTGTGTTTTTCATGCCGGCACGGCCCGCGACAGCGCCGGAAAATGGGTCACGGACGGCGGGCGGATTCTGGCGGTCTCGGGATGGGGCGAAACCCTTAAATCCGCTTATGATCACGCCTATCAAGCCATTGAAAAAATTAAAGCGGAGGGAAGTTTTTACCGCCGCGACATCGGCAAAAGAGCCTTGGAGGTTTATCGATGAAAACTGCACGCGCGGCAATTGTCATGGGCAGTGATTCCGATTTTGAAGTCATGGAAGAAAGCGTCAAGACTTTTAAAGAATTTGGCGTTGCCTGCGACGTGCAGGTGATGTCCGCCCACCGCAGCCCGGCCGTAGTCAGTGAATTTGCATCCAAAGCACAGGCGCGGGGGATTCAGGTCATTATCGCCGCCGCAGGGGGCGCTGCGCATTTAGCGGGCGTCGTGGCGGCCCATACGGCTTTGCCGGTGATCGGTGTTCCGCTGGCGGCAACGCCGCTGGCAGGTTTTGATGCTTTACTGGCCACGGTCCAGATGCCGCCGGGGATTCCGGTTGCAACCGTGGCGGTCGGTAAATTCGGCGCGCGCAATGCCGCCATTTTGGCGGTCCAGATTATGGCGCTCTCCGATGAAGCGCTGCGCAAAAAGTTCGAGCAATTCAAAATCGGTCTTGCCGATCAAGTTTGCAAAAAAAACGAAGCGTTGCAGAAAAAATTAGGAGCCTAGACTGCCCGTGAGTGCTGCGGAAATCTATAAAGTGGATGTGCGTGATCCGGATCTCAGTAAGATCCGGCAGCTCGCCATGGACAGCCGGGCCGGAAAATTGATCGTTTTTCCGACGGAGACGGTCTATGGCATCGGAGCCCCCATGAGTGTTTCCGGCATCCAGGAAAAGCTGGCGCGGCTGAAAGGCCGGCCGGCTGAGAAACCGTTTGCTTATCACATCGGCGAATGGGAGATGGTCTCGCTGATGCAAATTGCCCAGACTCCGGTTTTCCGCCATCTGAGCCGCATGTTTTGGCCCGGCCCCGTGACGTTTGTGGTGCGGGATGCCCAAGGGGAAAAAATCGGCCTGCGCTTTCCAAAACACCGCCTGGCTGCGGCGCTCATCAATGCCGCGGGTGAGCCCTTTGTGGCGACCAGTGCCAATCTCAGCGGACAGCCATCGCCCCGCACGGCGGAAGAAGCCCTGCAGGGTTTAGGCAAGAACGATTATGCCGTCATTGACGGAGGTCCTTGCGAACTTGTGCAGGATTCAACCGTTGTAGACGTGACCGGAGAGGTTCCCGTGATTCTGCGCGAGGGCGCGGCCGGCGCTGAAGTGCGCGCGGAACTTGCGAAAATTGCCGGCGGTCAATTTGTGCGTAAACGCATTCTGGTGGTCTGCACCGGCAATTCCTGCCGTTCGCCTATGGCGGAAGGCTTGCTCATCGATGAGTTGCGTAAAAAAGACCTGGGCGGGCAGATTCTGGTTTCGTCCTGCGGCATCGCAGCCCGTCCGGGCGGCAAAGCCACGACGGAAGCCATCCTCGTCATGAAAAATCTAGAAGTGGACATCGCGGCGCACCGTTCCAAACCCTGCACCCGCGAGGACGTCAATCAAGCAGACTTGATTCTGGCTATGGCCAAGGAGCATGCCGACTTTATCGGCAATTTGATGCCGCAGGCCCGCCCTAAAATCCGCGTTTTAAACGTGGTCGACCCCATCGGCATGAACATGCTGATTTATGAAGCGGTGCTGGCGGACATTCAGAAAAAAATGAAAAATTTATGGAGTGATATTATTTCCTGATCTTATGAAAGAAAAAATTGCACTGGCCTGCGACCACCGCGGGTATGGATTTAAAGAAAAATTAAAACTACTTCTGGCTCAAAAAGGTTATGAACCGGTCGATTGCGGCACTTTTTCTGAAACGTCCTGTGATTATCCCGATTATATGATTTGCGCAGCCGAGAAAGTCCAAACGGGCGAATGCACGAAAGCCATCGGGATCTGCCATTCGGGTATCGGCAGTTCGATCATTGCCAATAAAGTGCGCGGGGTGCGTGCGGCGCTTTGCAAAAGCGTCGAAGAAGCGCAGCTTTCGCGTCAGCACAATGACGCCAACATGCTAATCCTTGGTGCCGGTTTTCTAGCGCCGGAACTTCTTATTCCCATCGTTGAAACCTGGCTTGCGAGCGCCTTTGAAGGAGGCCGACATGAATGCCGTGTCAATAAAATCCGAGACTATGAGCAAAAACACTAACGCGCCGTTCGAATCCTTTTTGAAAAACGCGGACCCGGCCATTTATCAGGCCATGCTGGGCGAACTGCGCCGCCAGAATGAGCATATCGAATTGATTGCCAGCGAAAATTTTACATCGGCCGCGGTGCTCGAAGCGGCCGGATCGGTTCTGACCAACAAATACGCAGAAGGTTATCCGGGAAAACGCTGGTACGGCGGCTGCGAACATGTGGATGTTGTGGAGACCCTGGCGATTGAACGCGCCAAGGCGCTTTTCGGCGCAGAGCATGCCAATGTCCAGTCCCATTCAGGCACCTCGGCTAACGTTGCCGTTTATATGGCGCTTTTGCAGACCGGCGACAAAATCCTGGCCATGAATCTGGCGCACGGCGGCCACTTGACGCACGGCCATCCCATGAATTTTTCCGGAAAATTTTTTACAATTATTCCGTATGGGGTCAGTCCCAAAGACGAGCGGATTGATTATGATGAACTTGAAAAGCTGGCGCTGGAACACAAGCCCAAGATGATCCTGCTCGGTGCATCCGCCTATCCGCGGGTGATTGATTTTAAGCGCGGCCGCGAAATTGCCGACAAAATTGGCGCGCTGTTGATGGTGGACATGGCCCATTTCGCCGGATTGGTTGCAGCCGGGTTTCATCCCAGTCCGGTGCCATATTCCGACATTGTGACAACGACGACGCATAAAACCCTGCGGGGGCCGCGCGGCGGCTTGATTCTCTGCCGTGAAAAATACGCAAAAGCCATTGATTCAGCTGTTTTTCCGGGTAATCAGGGCGGCCCGCTGATGCATATTATTGCCGCCAAAGCCGTCGCGCTCAAAGAGGCCATGACGCCGGAGTTCAAAACCTATTCCGGTCAGATTGTCAAGAATGCCCAAGCGCTGGCCGCCGGCATGCTCAAGCGCGGCTGGAAACTTGCTTCCGGGGGGACGGACAATCACCTTATGCTGGTCAATGTCAGTGTAAAAGGCTTTAACGGCAAGCAGGTGCAGGAAGCGCTGGACCGTGTAAAGATTACGGTGAACAAAAACATGATTCCTTTTGATCAAGAATCGCCTTTCAAAACTTCCGGCGTGCGGCTCGGCACTCCGGCCGTGACCACACGCGGGATGAAAGAAAAAGAAATGGAATTGATTGCCGCGCTGATCGATGAAGCGCTTCAGGCTCCGGACGACCAGGCGCACCTGGGCCGCGTCCGCGCCCGCGTCGAAACTTTGACAGCCGAGTTTCCGCTTTATCCCGAACTCAATGCGCGCTACGGCATCTAAGGTAAACCTTCATGCGCTGTCCGTTCTGCAAGGCGGAAAATGATAAAGTGATCGATTCGCGCTCCTCGGAAGAGGGCCGCGCGATCCGCCGCCGCCGTGAGTGCGAAAGTTGCAGCCGGCGTTATACCACCTACGAACGGATTGAAGAACTACCGCTTTACATCATCAAAAAAGACCGGCGCCGTGAACTTTATGACCGTGCCAAAGTCGTTTCCGGCATTCATAAAGCCTGCGAAAAGCGTCCAGTTCCGCTCGACGAGCAGCACAAGATCGTGGATGCGCTGGATATCATGCTGCACGAAAAATACGAGAAAGAAGTGCCTTCCAGCGTGATCGGTGAATTCATCATGCAGCGCTTGGCCCAGATCGACCAGGTGGCGTATGTGCGTTTTGCCAGCGTCTACCGGGATTTCCAGGACGTCGGGCACTTTATGAAAGAACTCAAGACAATTCTTGGAAAAAAAGCGTAAGCCCGCCTAACCCTCAGGACTTGCCCGTGAGACCTGCCAAAACGTTCGATGCGATTATTTTAGGCGGCGGCATTGCCGCTTTGGGGGCCGCGCGCGCGCTGCTGCGGCGCCGCAAAAAAGTTTTGATTCTGGCACCCAAGAAGCCGCTGGCCGGCGAAGCCACCCCGGCCTCAGCCGGAATTCTGGATCCATTTTTAGAATCCGCGGATCCCCATCAGCCGTTTTTTAAGCTTAAAAAGGCGGCTTTCCGGCGGCTGCCGGCGGAAATCCGGCGGATTGAGCGTGAAAGCGGCGTGCGCACCGGGTACCGCCGGACCGGCATGTTTTTTACGGCTTTAAATCCAGCCGAAGAAAAAAAACTGAAAGCCCGGCTGCGAGCCCATCGACCCTCAGGTATCCCGATTCGCTGGCTGACACGTGCGCAGGCCTTGAAGCGCTGGCCATTTCTGGGTCCGGATGTCCGCGGGGTGCTTTTTTATCCGACCATTGCCCAGATTTTTCCGGCGCTCCTGCAAAAAGCTTTGAAAAAAGTCGTGACGGCGCGTGCGGGCCGGCACGGGGCCGTATGGCAGGGCATTGGCCGGACTATGCGGCTTCATATCCAAAAAGGCCGCGTAGCCGGCGTCTCGACCGGGGGAAGACTTTTTTTTGCGGACTGTGTCATCAATGCCGGCGGCAGCTGGGCCGGCAATTCCGGCATTTCGCCCTGGCGCCTGCCGATTTTTCCCGTGCGTGGTCAGATTGTGGTGGTACGGGGGCAGGGCCTCAAACTGCAAAGCGTTATACACTCAGCAGGCGGAATTTATATCGTTCCCTGGAGCCAAAACCACTACCTGCTGGGCTCTACGGTTGAAAAAGCGGGGTTTAAAGCGACGGTCCAGCCAAAAACCCTGCAAAGAATCCGGCAGGGCGCCGCGCAGCTGGTTCCGCGGCTTAAAACCTTCAAAGCAGTGCAAGCCTGGGCCGGCTTGCGGCCTTGTTCAGCTGACCATTTGCCGGTGCTGGGCAAAACGCCTCTGGCAGGGTATTATATGGCGGCTGCCTATTACCGCAGCGGGATTGTCATTGGCCTTTATGCGGGAGAACTGCTGGCCCGTGCCATCGATGAAAAAAAAATCCCGGCAGAACTTCAGCCGTTCAGTCCCATGCGCTGGTTTAATCGAACTTAAGGGTGTCTAAAATCTATGCGGATTCTGCTTGTCGAAGATGAAAAAAAAATGTCGAGTTTTATTGAGCGTGGCTTGAAGGAAGAAGGCTTTGTCGTGGACACGGCCTTTGACGGCGAGGCCGGCTGGGACTATGCCCATACAAACGATTATGATCTGGTCATTCTGGACCTGATGCTGCCGAAAATGAACGGCATTGCCGTCTGCGCCAAAATTCGTGAAAAAGGCCTGCGCGTGCCGGTGCTGATGCTGACCGCACGCGATGCCGTCGAAGATAAAGTCAAGGGGCTGGATGCGGGAGCGGATGATTATCTGACCAAGCCTTTTGCCTTTGATGAACTTTTGGCCCGCATCCGGGCGCTTTTGCGCCGGCCGCGGACACTGGAACAGGAAGTCGTGCTCAGCGCCGCCGATGTCAAACTCGACCTGTTGACCCGGCGGGTCTGGGTCGCTGAGCGGGAAGTCAGCCTTTCACAAAAAGAGTTTGCCTTGCTGGAGTTTTTATTGCGCAAAAAAGATGAAGTTGTTTCCCGGGCCCAGATCGCAGAACATGTCTGGGACCTGCACTTTGACCCGATGAGCAACACGATCGATGTTTTTATCAACTTTCTGCGAAAGAAAATTGATGCCGGCCGCGACAAAAGTTTGATCGAAACCGTGCGCGGTGCCGGTTACCGGTTCCTCGCCGCTTGAGCCAATTCCACTCCGTTAAATTCCGGCTGACGCTTTGGTATGCGCTGGTCCTGTGCATCATCCTGTCGGCGTTCTGTTTTTTCATGCGCGCGGAACTTTCGCGCGTGCTTTACCGCGATTTGGACCGACGTCTGGCCATGGAAGCCTTGGAAGTCGAAGAGTCGCTTGACGGCTATCTGCAGAGCGTCTTCACGAAGGGAGAAGCCGAAGGGCCGGCCGATGCGCGTTTTTATTCCAGCCTTTCTTTCATGCGCGAACTGCAGCCGCGGTTGATTGAGGTCCTTAATGACTGGAAGCGCTATGGGCGCTCGGTGGACCGCAGCACGCTGATGATCCGGATTATCGGGCTTGACCGCAACGTGCTGGCCTCCAATCTGAAAGGCTGGGAAAATGAAATTATTTTTCCGGACTATGAACGCGACTCGATTTTTATGGAGATCGGCGACTCTTTTCAGACGATTCATTTTCAACGTAAACCCATCCGGCTTTATTACCATTTGGTCCGCTATGGCCGGCATCCCATTTTTATCATCCAATGCGGCACTCCCGCCGGCGAACTCGGTATAACGCTGCGGCGCCTGGATTTTATTATTTTGATCTCGATTCCCGGCGCGGTTCTGGCCTCAGTCCTCGCGGGATGGCTGCTGGCCAAACGGTCTTTCCGGCCGATTGACTTCATGACGCGCGAGGCTCAGCAGATTACGGCAGCCCATCTGCAGTCCCGGCTGCCGCGCACAAACGCAGGCGATGAAGTGGACCGTCTGGCCCAGACACTCAATGAAATGTTGAACCGTATTGAGTCTTCGACGCGGGCGGTGCAGGATTTCAGCTCGGACATTTCTCATGAACTCAAAACCCCGCTTGCGATTATCCGTGGTGAGATCGATCTGGCGCTCAGGCGGCCGCGTTCGGTCGATGCCCTCTCGGAAACCCTGCGCACGATTGAAGGGGAAGTAGACGAATTGATCCGGCTGGTCAATGACCTTTTGCTGCTGGTGAAAAGCGACGCGCGACAGCTTGAATTTGAAAAGAAAAAAGTTTTTCTGGATGAAATTTTGGGCCAGATTCTGGACCGGTTCCGCGAACGCGCCCAGCAAAAACAGATTGAACTTTCCGGTGACCTGGAGCCGCAGGCCGCTGTTGTGGGGGATGCACTCTATTTAAAACGCCTTTTCTCCAATTTGGTGGACAATGCGCTTAAATTTACGCCCTCAGGCGGCAGGGTGCGTGTCTGTCTGAAGCGAGAAAACGGCCAGGCTGTGACGACCGTGGAAGATACTGGCCCCGGAATCGAGCCGGAGTTTCAAGCCAAAGTTTTTTCGCGCTTCTATCGCACGGACCAATCCCGCTCATTGGAAGGGGTCGGGCTGGGTCTGAATATTGCCAAGACGATTTGTGATACCCATGGCGGCACTCTGCAGCTGATGAGTCAGCTTGGGAAGGGAACAACCATCCGCGTCAGTTTGCCAAGTGCTTACACCGACTTCCCTGGTCGGTGAAGCACAGTGCCTGAACACGGGTTTTCAGGCCAAGTGCTTACACCGACTTCCCTGGTCGGTGAAGCACAGTGCCTGAACACGGGCTTTCAGGCCAAGTGCTTACACCGACTTCCCTGGTCGGTGAAGCACGGTGCCTGAACACGGTTTCCCAAATTTCCGCTAGCATTCCTTAAAATTCTCGATCATTGAAGCATTCAATTATTTCCATTAAGCAGATTTAATCTAATTTTAATCTTTTTTTAATGCTTTATTGATAGTATCGAAAGTCAAATTCAGCGCTTACTGAAAACTTTTATATAAAATCAGGTGGACTTATGATGGATTTTACACTTCGAATCACAAATATTTTTTTAGACAATCTCCTGTCCGATTACACGGAGTTGGAACGGTCGCTCGGCCTCCATCCGTCGGACAAAGCCAGGGAACTGAAAATCCTCGTGCATCAGCGCATGGCCGGCATTCTCGCGATCAAAAGGCAGGGAAACGGATTTGCGGGAGAGCCCGTGCTGCGCCGCCTCAAATTGGAATTACGGTCTGCGCGGCGGACGTGGACGCGCCATCTGGTGACTACCGCCCGTCTCAATCGCCAGCGCCGGATCCCGAAAGAAGCTATTTTCTCGCCGATTGCCGCTGCTTAAGCCCGAACCTTTCCGGCTGGTTGAACTCTCATAAGACTTTTGACCTTTTACTTAGAGCCTACGCAGGTTTCCTTGACCTGTGAAGCCCTAGGGATCAGGTCTTTTTTCTTTTCCGATCAAGCAGTTTCCCATCCCAGCCGATCTTTATAACACCCTGTCAACAGGGGAGTTAGCCCCATTTACTTTTAGGAACTCATGAAACTAGTTCTCAAGCGGTTTTTTTTAATGATGGGATTGGCGATGCTGTCTGCGGGAGCAGCAGCGCCGCTGCAGGCTGAGGAAAAAGAAAATGGCGTTCTGGCCGGAGGCGTTGTGCACAACATTGCCTCGGACCGGAAAGTCGAAAAAATAGGCGGTATCCTGCAGCCGGAACCGCTCGATCTCTATCTTAAACGGCTTTTTTTAGAACTGTCCCAGCAAATGACGCGGATTGAAAACCGGCTTGAGAATATCGAAAAAAATATGCCTGCCCTGAAAGCTGCGCCGGAACCTCAGCCGAAATCATGAGCGTTCGCAAAAAAAAATCTTTTTTCCTGCCGCAAAGCGGAAGCATTCTTATCTACGTACTGTGGCTTTCTGCGCTTTTGGGCCTTTTTACGCTTTCCGCAGGCTATGGAGTCCGCCAGCGGCTTAATATGCTGGAACGCCTTGAAATCAAGAGGACGCTGCGTCTGAGCGCCGAGTCCGGCATCGAGCGCGGCTTATGGGCGATCCATTATCCGAAGGACCCCAAAAATCCCGCAGATTCTTTGACGGACGTCTGGAGCCGGCCGGGTTTTTTATTCAAAGACGTTTCGCTGGGAAAGACGGTTTTTTCCGTGATCAAGACGGAGACAGTTTCGGATTATGGTTTGCGCGACGAAGAAAGCCGGATCAATCTGAATCTTCTGAAGGATGACGAGGTGCTTAAGCGCCTTTTAATAATGACCGCCGGAATTTCAACCGACCAAGCCGCCATCCTTGCCGACTCGGTTTTGGACTGGATCGACGAAGACAGTGATTTACATGCTTCTGGTGCAGAAAACCTTTATTACCGTTCCTTGAAACGGCCGTTGCTGCCTAAAAATGCCGCGCTCGATGTTGTCGAAGAATTGCTTTATGTGCGGGATATGACCCCGGAAATTTTAAAAAATCTTCAGCCTTACATTACGCTGCATGGCGACGGAAAGGTGAATTTAAATACAGCATCGCAGACCGTGCTTGAGGCGCTCACGGGGCATAAAACCTTTGCAGAAAAAATAATCAGCTACCGGCAGGGTCCGGACCGCCTTGAGGGAACCGCGGATGACCCTGTTTTTACCAAACTTGCGGGCCTGGCGGAAGCTTTCGAGTCCTTGAGCGGGCTGGATGACGAAATCCGGCAGATCATCGATCAAGTTCAGACTCAGGGAATTTTTAAAATCGACTCAAAGTATTTCCGGATTCAAAGCGCTGCATCGCTGAAGGGCCGCGCTGAAACACTCAGCGTGCAGGCTGTCGCCGGCCGGAATGACGGCATTCAATTTTGGAAAGAATTTTACACGCAAAAAGCGTAAAGGAGACAGGCATGCGTCAGTTCAAGCGGGGCTATGGGATTGGAGTGATGGGGTGCGTCGCAGCAGGAATGCTGGTTTTAGCGGGCGCGGCCCCACAGCCGGTTTCGCCGGCCGCGGCGGCGCAGGGCCTGCCGGATGAGGGGATTTTGGCGGAGTTGAAACTTTTTTCAAAGGCCATCGGCGCGGTCGAACAGGCGTTTGTCAATGACGTGACGCCCCGCCAGCTTCTGTATAACGCCGTCAAAGGCATGCTGGCCGGCCTCGGCGACCGTTATACGGAATTTATCGAGCCGGAGCGGTTTAAACTTCTGCAGATCCAACTTAAAGGCGAATATGCGGGGATCGGGGCCATGCTGGAAATTGTCGACAATTTTCCGCTCATCCGCGGCGTGCGGCCCGGAAGCGCGGCTGAGAAAGCCGGTTTGGTGCCTGGCGATAAAATCATCCGGATCAATCAGGTGACGACCGAGGGGCTGCCGCTGACGGAGGTTGCGCCGCAGCTGCGCGGCGAAGCAGGCACGTCGCTCGTACTGACGATCCGGCGGGCCGAACAGGTTTTTGACATTGAGGTCGTGCGCCAAATGATTGAAATCGAAGCCGTCAAAGATGTGCGCATGATCGGCAAAAAAACCGGTTATCTCTGGCTGCAAGCGTGGCAGGAAAAAACTGTGGATCAGGTCAGCGCGGCTGTTGAAAAATTGCGCGCTCAAGGCATGAGAGCGCTGATTATCGATTTGCGAAACAACGATGGGGGCCTGCTGCCCATGGCCGTTGCTTTGGCGCAAAGTTTTCTTGAAGAGGGCCAAACGATTGTCTCTGTTTCCAGTAAGCTGAAGGAACAGCAGAAAGATTACATTTCGGAGGGGGAGCATGGGTATGCGGATCTTAAACTCGTGATTCTGGTCAACGGAAGATCGGCCAGCGCGTCGGAGGTTTTTTCGGCGGCCATGCAGGACCATAAACGTGCGGTGCTCGTGGGCACCAAGACTTTTGGCAAGGCCTCCGTGCAATCGCTCGTACCGCTGGATGAAGACTCTGCCATGAAAATGACTACCGCTCGTTACAAAAGTCCGCTGGGTCGCATGATTGATCAGGTCGGGCTCATGCCGGACTTTGTGATTGAAAATCCGGAGGGCGGCCCCGACCGCCAAGTCCTCAAAGCCATGGAAATCCTGCGGAAGTACATGTGAGCAGCGTCAACGGCATCAAAAAACTTTCTATCATCATTCCGGCCTACAATGAGGCCAAGACGATCAGGAAAGTCGTTGAAAAAGTCCTCGCCACGGCTTTCCCGGTTGAATTTGAAATCATCCTCGTGGACGACCACAGCGAAGACCGCACCTTTAAAATTGCGCAGCTGCTCAATGAGCGCCTGCCGCAGCATCCGGTTGTGATTCTGCGCAATGAGGTCAACCGGGGCAAAGGCTATTCCATCCGGCGCGGCATGCAAAGCGCCACCGGGGATGCGATCATCATCCAGGATGCGGATTTTGAATACGAACCCTCCGATATTCCGGCTCTGCTTGCGCCCATGCTCCGGGATGGCGCGCAAGTTGTCTTTGGCAGCCGGTTTTACGGCCGTTTTTGGCCCAAGGGCATGGCCCTGCCCAATATGGTCGCCAATCGCTTTTTAACGGTCCTGACGAATTTGCTTTTTGGCTGCCGTCTGACGGATATGGAAACTTGCTATAAATTGATCCGCCGCGATGCGCTCAGTGGCATTGAACTGAGTACGCAGCGTTTTGATTTTGAACCGGAAATCACCTGCAAGCTGGTCAAAAAGGGCGTGCGGATCGTCGAGCGTCCGATCGGGTATGCCGGCCGGACGGCCAGCGAAGGCAAAAAAATCAAAGCGCGGGATTTTTTTATTGCCATCCGGGTGCTTTTTCAAAACCGTTTTTGCCAGAAAACGGCATGAGATCTCTGCCAGGAGACCGGCTCAGAAGCACTGTGGTTTTTCTGCTGAGCCTGCTGGTTTTTATCACCGGGCCGCTGCCTCAGGCCCCGGCTGCAGTTTTTCTGCGTGAATTCAATGTCGGTGTGGCCGTATCGCCCAACGTCAAAATCCATCCGCAATGGAAAGAAACCTTCGAGCGGCGCCTGGCCTATGCGTCGCGGATTTTTGAAACCGAATTCAAAATTAAATTTAAAACGCGCATCTATTGGGATTGGCCGCTGCAGGATGAGAAAAATTCGCCCTCTGTCCTGCTCGAAGACTTGCGTGCGCGCTATCCGCTGCGCGGTGTCGATCTGATCATCGGATTGACCCATCTGGAAGCCAATGACAAACGCGCCGACATTGCCGACTTGCATACGATCGGCCAGGCGCGGCCGTTTAGCGGGTATCTCTTGCTGCGCTATCCGCAAAATCCACTTTACAAAATTCAGGAAGAAACCGTGCTGGCGCATGAATTAGGGCATTTGTTCGGCGCGATTCATTCCGCAGACCGTCAATCCATCATGTCCCCCGTGGTGGAGTTGCAGCTTCCGAGCCGTTTTGACGCGCAAAACCGCGGCATTATGCAAATGACCCGCGATATGGATTTTACGCGGGGCATTGACAGTGTTTCCCCGGCGCTGAGCAGCCAGCTTGCGACGGCTTACCTGAAGATGATTCAAACGGATCAATCGTCTGACTTTTTCCAGGCGCTCGGCCTTTTTTACCTCAAAATGGGCCGGCCGCAGGAAGCCTTCAAAGTCTGGATTAAGGCGCGGGACATGGCCCCGGACCAGTACGTGATCCGGTATAACTTGGGTTTTCTGGCGCAGCAGCTGGGTGATTATGACCGGGCCATCCGTGAATTGAGCGCGGCGGTATCCATGCTTACATTACCGACCCAAAAAAAAGAAAAAGCGCGTGTGCTCGATGCCTTGGCGGGCAGTTATTTTAAAAAGAAAAATTATTTGTCCTCGCACCGCACCTGGAATCAGGCCTTGGCGCTGGATCCGGGCAATAGCCAGATCAAACTGAATCTGGCTATTCTGAAACTCATGATGGGCCAGGAAGAAGCGGCTATTCAGGATTTTAACCGGTTCCTCAAAAAGGATCCGCAGAATCCGCGCCTGCTGACCTTTATTGGCTCCGCGTATTACCGCAAAGAACGCTATGACAAAGCCGTGGAATATTTGGAGCAAGCGCTGGCGATTCTTAATGCCAAAAAGCATCTCGACAAAAGCAAGATGCCGGATACAGGCCAGCTTTATGAGACCCATCAAAATCTGGCTGCCGCTTACATGAAACTCAATGACCAAGCCAAAGCGGCCGGGTATCTAAAATCGGCCTGCGCCATGCGGCCGTCCCTGGCATGCCGCGAACAGCTTGGCGGGATTTATTATCAGATGGAGCGCTGGGATGATTGTCTTGAGCAGCTGGTTCCCGTGCTGGAAACGCGTAAGGAAGACTACCAGCTTTATGCCAAAGTCGGTGTGGCTTTTGAAAAAAAGGGCGATCACCGCAATGCGATTTCACTTTTTCGCGAGGGACTGCGCTATACCGATAACAAAATGGAAAAAGCCAACCTGCACCGGAACTTAGGATATGCGCTGCTCCAGCTCCAGCAATGGGATCTCGCCTTTCAGGACTTTCAAGTCGGGTTGACCCTGAATTGGAATGATACGGAAGGTCATCTGGGGGCGGGGATTGCCAAAATGAAAAAAATGGACCTGATGGGCGCCAGTGAATCATTCAAAACCGTGCTAAAAATCAATCCGAAGCATGCCCAAGCGCAAAAGCTTCTGAAGGCCGTCCAGGAAAACATGCAAAAGACATCCGAGGCGAACAGTTCTACGGTCCGTTTTTTGCCGCCCGGGTCAACGCCGCAAGATGCTGCGCGATAAGGTTTGAAGGAATCGCAAATGCGGTTCGTCCACGGCGCTGCGCAGCCGCTGAGATAATGCCGATGACTTCACCGGCCTCGTTAAAGACCGGACTGCCGCTGTCTCCCTGATAAAGATCCAGATTCAACTGAAAAACGCGTGCGGTGCCAGTTTCATGCGCTTTCCCCGGAGGTTTTCTTCGGGCTTTCGATACACCGATGCCGGTGATACGGCCTTCGCTCAGTGTGTTTTTCAGCAGGTTTGAACCGCCGATCGAATAAATCCGCGAACGCAGCGTCACGCTGGAGGAATCCGCAAGACGCAGGGCCGGCAGCGCTTGAGGCGTTTTTATTTTAAACAGGGCGAGATCATTTTCACGGTCCACCCGGGCAGGTTCGGCGATGTAACTGCGGCCATCGGCCAGATGCACCCGGATGCGGGCTGCCTGCACCACGGTATGCGCGTTTGCGGCGACCCAGCCTGAAGAATCAACCAGAATGCCCGTACCCGTTCGTACCCATTTCATGGGCCGGATCGAAGCTGCCGGCCCGCGCGTCATCTGCGCATTTTCCGCCTCTACGGTGACTACCGCCTGCGCTGCCTGCATGAGCGCTGCGAGGATGGAAGTTTCCGCTTGTCCGGTCCGGGCGGCCGAAAACCCGAGCAGCCCAATCCAAAGACTCGCGATAAAGATTTTTTTGACATTTGTCCGGTGAACTTGCACGCTTATAATCATACAATCCTTTATGCCAAAATCCAAATCTTCATCCACGGCCGTCTGGCCGAGAAAAATCATCCATATGGACATGGATGCCTTTTTTGCAGCCGTGGAATTACGCGATCACCCCGAGTGGCGCGGCCAGCCGCTGATTGTCGGCGGCGATCCCTCCGGCCGAGGCGTGGTCAGCACCTGCTCCTATGAAGCCCGCAAATTTGGCGTGCATTCGGCCATGCCGGCAGCCCAGGCCGTAAAACTTTGCCCCCAAGCCCTTTTTGTGCGTCCGCGTATGGCGCGCTATGCCGAAATTTCCGAACAGGTCATGGCCATTTTTCGCCGCCATACTCCGCGGGTGGAACAAGTCTCTTTGGACGAAGCTTATCTGGATGTGACGGCCTACCGTTTTGGGACGCAGGACCCGGCCATGATTGCGTCTTTAATTAAGCAGAATGTGCAAGCCGTCACGCACCTGAGCGCATCCGCCGGCGTGGCCCCCAATATGTTTTTGGCGAAAGTGGCCTCCGACATGCAGAAACCCGACGGCCTGACCGTCGTTCGTCCGGATAAAGTCGACGAGTTTCTGCGGGACCTTCCCATCCGCAAGATTCCGGGTGTCGGGCCTGTGACCGAAGCGCGTCTTGCCCGGATGGGATTGTTGAAAATCGACGACCTGCTTCAAGCCGGGGAACTTTTTTTGCACGAGAGATTCGGCAAACTCGGAATTTTTCTGTTTCACCGGGCGTTAGGGCAGGACGACCGGCAAGTCGAACCCGTCAGCGAAGCCCGCCAGGTGAGTACCGAAGAAACGTTTGAGCGGGACGTGCTCGATGTGCGGTTTTTAAGCGGCAAGCTGCAGGCCTATGCGGCGGAGGTTTTTGAGGTTTTGCATGAGCGCGGACGGGAAGGGCGTACCCTGGTATTGAAGGTCAAGTACTTCGATTTCGAACAGATTACGCGTTCCCAGACGCTGGAACGTTTTCCGGTCTCGGCCGAAGAAGTTGCGGCGGTTGCGATTGAACTTTTGAAAAGAAAAACCAAGGCGGGGAAAAAACCCATCCGCTTGATCGGGCTTGGGATTTCAGGACTGCGTCCGCTGTCGACGGAACCTGTGGTTTGGCAGCAGGGGGAATTGTTTGCGGGAAATTGATTTGCCCCCACCTTAATCCTCCCCCGGAGAGCACGGGGGAGGAAATAAAGATCAATTCTGCATTTTTCTCCCTCCGTGCTCTCCGGGGGGAGTTAGAGGGGGGAAGGATCGCACAGTGTGGTGGATACTATTTTTTTACGCCTACTTTGGTTGAAAGGGCATAAGCGCCTTTAATCACAAACATCGCAATCGCGATATAAACCAGCAGGGTCAGGGGATTGACAGCACCATAATTAGGGGCTGCAATCATACCAAAAAGCATCGGGCCGGAAAGAAACGTGTTCACGCGGGACGCTTTGGCCGCGCGGGTGCGCAAAGCCGTCAGCGTATCGCCGGAAAACTGCCCGCTGAGAATTTTTTTCTGGGAGGGCCAGATGACAAACCAGACATTGAACCACATCACGGTTGCAAACGTCATCCCCATGAGTATCCAAATAGCGCGGCCGGTGATGCCGTCGGCGGTGCTGAAGAGGGACGTGGGCCCAAAGCCGGCGCCCGGCGCATACATGTACTTCAGGGTGAAAAGAACCCAGCCCATGACAAACGTGCTCATGGCGCCCCAGCGGAACCACCATAACGCACGCGGCATCAGCTGCGGATTGACGGCCTTTTTCGTGGCGTCATCCAGTGAGGCTTGAAGCGGCAGATTGACAAAATTGAAAAAATACAAGAGGCCGATCCAGACAATGCCGGACAAAATATGCAGCCAGCGCACCAGTAAATGCAAATTGCTGAAGAAATCTTGAAGTGCCATGCTTCCTCCTCCGTGATCTTTATCGTTTTTTTTATAAAGCAAACCCGCTAGAATTACCTAATCTTATCACCAGGAACTAAAAAGTCCTCTTTTTTATTTTTTAGGAGTTTATGAGCGCCGATAGACCGAACTGCCGTCAAAGAAAACCTTTTCCGCCGCGAGTTCCGCAGGACGATTTTGTCCGAGGACTGTCCGAGCGCCGGGAAAGGTTTTCTTTGACGGCAGGGAGAGCCGTTTTTTTATGATGTTTAAGCGGGTTGCTTTGGGCGTCATGCACTTTCGCTGGCCCATGACGCTGGCCCTGGCCTTAATCACGTTGATCTTTGCCAGCCTTATGATCAGCCTGCAGATCGACCCGTCGACCGAGACTCTATTCAACAAAGAATCAGCGGCCTACCGCGAATACCGTGAATTCAGCAAAAAATTTGGCAGCGACCAAATGGTGGCAGTGGCCATGGCAGCCGATGATCTCTTCAGCCTCAATCAGCTTTTGTTTTTGAAAGAATTGACGGCGCGTCTGGCTGAAATGCCGCAGGTTGAACGCGTCTTGAGTCTGGCCAATGTGATGGATATTCAGCCGCGGCGGTTGATCGGCATCAAAGTGGTGCCGGCCCTAAAAGAGGTCTATGGGCATGACGCCGATGCCGCAGATGTGGCGAAGGCGCGTGAGTCGATCCTGGCCAATGAACTGTATGTCAATAATCTGGTTTCGCAAGACGGTAAGGCCGTCAATATCCTGATTTTTCTCAAGCCGGGCACGACGACCGAACGCTCTCACGGGTCCTTTATCCGGCTTTTGCTGAAAATTTTGAGCCAAGCTGAAAATGGGCGGCGTAAATTTTACGTGGCCGGCGCGCCGGTGGAGCAGTATGAATTTATCCGACTCATCCGGCGCGACCAATTTATTTTTGTGCCGGCCATTACGGTGCTGTTAGTCCTGAGTACCTGGCTGATCTACCGCAGTTTCGCATGCATGCTGCTGGCCATGGGCATTGTTTTCATGACGCTGATTTGGTCGATGGGGACCATCGCGCTTTTGGGCGATCAGCTTAATTTGGTAACATCCCTTTTGGCACCCGTGATCATGATTGTGGCGACCAGTAACTCCATTCACGTCATGAATCTGTTTTTCTTCATTCGCAGCACGCATACCAGTTTCCGCGAATCGGTCATGCAGACGATGCAGGAATTGGGTGTCCCGTCACTCTTGTCGCACGTCACCATTGTGCTGGGCTTTTTTTCGTTGGCTTCCAGCCCGGTGCCGGCGATCCGGAGTTTCGGTCTGTATGCCGGCTTGGGCGCAGTTTATTGCTATGTGATTTCCATGCTGGGCTTGCCGCTGCTTTTATCGATTCTGCCGTTTCGTCCCTCGGTGGCACAGGTGGAAGAAGACCGTGCGATTAACCGCTACCTGGTTTCTTTCATGGAGCGAATTCAATTTCACGGCAAATGGTGGATCTGCGGGGCAACCTTGCTTTTGTGCGCTTTTTCAGTGGTGGGTATCAGCCGCATCCGGGTTGACACCGGTATTGTGCAGCAGATGCGGCCGGATTCACCCTTAGCCATCGCGACGCATTTTATTGATAATCATTTGACCGGCGTCTATGGGCTGGGGTTTGTTTTTGAGCGCAAGGACAAGGGGCGTTTTGATGATCCTGTCCTGTTAAAAAAAATTGATGATTTTAAAACTTTTATGGAATCGCTGGCGCCGATTGCTAAAGTCAACAGCGTGACCACGCTGATAAAAAAAATCAACCAGGCGCGCGAAGGCGGCAGCGAGGGCTATGAAATCCCTGAGGATGCCGGGCGGGTGCGGTTCTATTTCCGCAAGATGACGGAAAAGGGCGATGACGATCTTTGGAAAATGATCAGTAAGGACTTGCGCCAAATCCGCCTGGAGGCCCGCATGCGCGCCGTGGGAACCCAGGAGGGCACTCAGGTCGAGGAGCGTGCGCTGGCTTATCTCAAGGAGCATCTGGGCCAAGATTGCACTTATCGCCTGACCGGTAACATTGTGCTGCTAGGTCATATGGCCAAAAATCTGGTCTTTTCCCAAATGGATGGATTTTTTTATGCCTTTGTCTCGATTTTGGCGCTGGTCACATTTTTTTTCAGGTCCTTTAAGCTGGGTCTGCTCGCGTCCATTCCCAATGTCCTGCCCGTGCTTTTCATCTACGGCATCATGGGTTTTCTGGGCATTGAACTTTCCACCGCCACGGCTATGATCTCAAGCATCGTGCTTGGCATGATGGTCGATGCGTCGATTCATTTTATGTACCGTTTCCGGCTTGAATTTGAGCGCCGCCATCATTACCTGCAGGCCATGCATCATACGTTCCGGCGCACGGGCATGTCCTTGACCATTTCGACCATTATTCTGGCAACGGGCTTCGGCACCAGCGTTTTTGCCAGCTTTAAACCCACGGTTTACCTAGGACTGTTTACCGGTCTCTCGATTATATTTTCGCTGATTTGCACACTGCTCGTCCTGCCTGTGATGTTGATCTTTAGCAAGCCCTTTGGCCGCCAGCAAACCTTTCAGCCCCCTCATTGACACTCCTGACGGAGCGGCCACTGCGTCTAACGCAGTGACTGTCCAAGCACAGCTAAATGGCTGTGTCTTGGATGTCTCATTGACACTCCTGACGGAGCTGCCACTGCGTCTAACGCAGTGACTGTCCAAGCACAGC
>JAHFHF010000129.1 GCA_023247055.1 Candidatus Omnitrophota bacterium | reverse complement strand
CCAGAATAACGGCGCTGCGGACGGCAGCCATCCGCTCAATTTTAAGCAGAACATTACCACCATGCCGACTTTAAACTGGGTCTTCCGCGACCGTCAGAACCAAGGCGCGGAAAAGGCGCATTTTGTCATCCCACAGGCACACGAGGACCGTCTCGCCCTGGCCTTTGCGGATTTAAAGCGCTATGCGGCTGAGGGGCGGGTGATCAAGACAGGCGATGCAAAAACCCAGGCCCGTTCGGAAATGCGCAGCGGTCTTTCGCGCCGGCATTGGCTGCGGACTGCGGCGGCGGCCGTTAGCCTGCCGTTTTTTTCCGCTACGGGAATGTTTGGCGCCGATCGTGAGCCGTCCATCCGTCCGGCGGATGAAGCCATGCGCGCTGAAATCGACAGCATCGCGGCCGTCGCGCAATACTTTGCCGGCGGGCAGGTTGATTTACGGCTATTGTCAGATGCCCTGGCCTATTTTGGCCTGAACTCCAAAAAACTTTTAGCCGAGGATGCCGGTTATAACGCGATTCAAGACTCAACCTTGATTCAGCGCAATGAAGCCATGACCGCCGCCGACCTCAACCAGTTTATTTTTACCAAACTCCAGATTCCTCTGCGTTTCCAGGGCGACCATATCATCATCGTGCGCCAGAATGAATCGGCACGCTGGACCCGGACGGGTCTTGGCCGGCCTGAGGCCGGGAAACTTCCGCGTTTTTATACGCAGCTGCGCGCGGCCGAGGATTATTTTGCAAAAGACCGCTTTTTGCAAAACGAGGCTGAAAAGAAAATTAAAGAAGCGGCCGCTGGTACCCCAGCACCGGTGCTGCGTGTTTATCGCTATACGCAGGATTTCAGCGGGCATGCTTATGCGGACCTCAAGGCCTTCCAGCGGTTTTTGATTGATCTCAGAGACGGCCTGTCACAGGCCCAAAGCACAGAGCTTTCCAGCGGCCAGCGCAAGGTCAACGCTGATACGATTGCGGCCGCTCATACTTTTATTTCAAAACACTTACGCGCTTTTTTTCAGCAGGACCGCCGGTCGCTGGCGCCGCTTTTGAAACAAGCTTTTGATATTCACCCGTACCTCGGATTGGGGCTTGAAGCCATTCTGGCGCGCCGCGAAAATGCCATTCCACGCGGCCTGAACCAGCAGGAGTGGTTTGAAGAATACAATACGCTCTTTTTCGCGCGCCTGGGGTTATGGGTCGGACTTTCACCGGCGGATTTAGAAACTGAACGACCCATGGCGTTCCGTATTACCTCCATGGCCCGCATCGACACGGGCCAATTGATGTCTGAAGAAACCCGTTCAGGAATGCTTTATCCGATTCAGTATTACTACGTTTTTGGCCTTGTCCCGCTTTCAGGTTCCGGCCTTGATCTCGCAACGCTGCCTTCGGCGGAAGGGATCACTTCAACCGCCCGATGGAGTCCCGTCGAGAACCGTAATCTTGGCCCGACGTATGTCAGCTATCTGATGCCGAACAGCATGGAAAAATCGGTTCGATTCCATCTTTCACATCCAGAATTCCAGACAGCTTTCCCCGATCTTGCGGTGCGCCGCCGGGCTGCCGAGCGAGTCAGTTTTAAGATTGCTGCCGATCACGAGTTTGGACACGGCTGGCTGCAGTATATTCAGGGGCTGGGGAATGAAAATTTACGCGAAGTCACGCCGCCGGCCGTGGCCGAAGTCTATGCCTGGCAGCTGCGCGGCCGCGAAATCGGTTTAAGGGGCATGGACGCTGACCGCATTTTTAAATTTCCTGGCGCCAGCTTGACCGACAAAATGCGCAATGTGAATCAGTCGCGCGGACAAACGGGTTTTCTGGCTCAATACGGCATGGGAGCCGGGGCTTATCTGGCCATGATGGCCAATGTGGCGCGCAAAGGACCGGCCGCGGCTTTTGAAGACAATGTCAAGATTGTAGCGGCATTGAAATCAGGCGATTCTGCAACTCAGCGGGCTATGCTCAACGGCGCCGAAACCCATGTCAAAGTTCTGACTCAACACAACGCCGACCAGCTTGATGAAATGTTTACACATGTGCTCGCCGCCTGGGTCAAGGCCGGCGTGGTGCGTGATTTCGATAGAACCGCCATGGAGGCTGCCCGGAACATACTGGATGAAGAAGCGATCCTGCAGGGATTGGCGATGGAATTTATCCGGCCGCCGCTCAAGCGCAGCGAGGTGCGCACGGATGAGACCGACACTTTTGCCGGAGCGGAGGATACGCAGCCCAATTTTACGCCGGATGCCGTGACTGCTGAGAGTCTCTTTGCTTCGGAGCCAGCCCCCAAAGAAACTGCTTTAGCGGACGATTCAGCTGCCGCTGCGGGTGCTTCAGAGTTTGTTTTCACTGCGCCGGCACAAGCCAGGCCTGCCGCTTTTAAACCGCGAAACAGTCTGCGGGCGGCCTTCGCGGTGCTTGCACTTGGTTTAGCGGCTGCCGCGGCTTTTGTTTTGAGCGGCTTTATCCAGACGGAAATTCCGCAAGCGCGCGCGACAGACAAGCCTCAAATCACCAGCCCCGCCGCGCTGACGGATGCTGAACTGATGCGTCTGATCCGCCATATGGGCGCACTGCCGCTTGCGGATGAGGAAATCTTGGCCAAACGTGATTTTCCCTGGCGTATCGGCGTGGAGGGGCAGAACCGCAGTCTTTTTATGCCGCATTTCCAGGAGATCGATGCTGCCTGGCTGCAGAGAACGGCGGGTTTTCAATTCCATAAAGAACTCAAAGCAGGCGATTTGGAGCGCCTTCAGGATTTAGCCGCAGCCTTCTACAAAACTCAGCTTGAGGCGGCGGACCGCGGCAGCAGCTTCATTGATGAGACGGATCTGGTCACGGCAATTGCGGAAAGCTTGGACTTGAAAAAGCCCCCAAAATTTTTTATCGCCCTCCAACTTCGGTCCGAAGACGGTTTTGAACCCATCACCGATCCCGCCGGGTATCTGCATGAACTGACCGTCAAAACACCGGAAGAACTGGCGGCCCAGGCGGCTCAGCGAGCCGCAGATCATCAAGCGGCGCTTGAAAAGTGGCAGGCTGAGAACCCGCTGATCCGTAGGGGGGACCTGCTTCCGCCAGTGGCCCTGCCCGAAGGGTTTGATTTTCAGAGCGCTATGGCGGGCTTTGAACGCGTGGCGCTGGTTTCGATTGACGGTTCGATGCCCAATGCGCTGGCGCAGGTCAACGGATTTTTAGGCATTGCCCAGATGTCAGCTGCGGCCGGCAACAAGACCGGCTTTGTGCTGGCTATTTCTAATCAAGACCA
>JAHFHF010000085.1 GCA_023247055.1 Candidatus Omnitrophota bacterium | reverse complement strand
GCAGAAACTCGAGCGCCGGCAGTTGATTCTGGCACGTCTTGTCAATATCGGGACCGATCTCTTTGCCATGGCCGCAACCTGCAGCATGGCCGTCAGCCGCCATCAGAAAAATCCGGGCGACAACTCCGCGGAATTGGCGGATCTTTTTTGCCGTCAGGCCCGCAGCCGGATTACGAAGCAATTCCGCGGCCTGCACTCCAACAGCGATCAATTCGCCTACAAAATCGCCCGCGACACCCTCGAAGGCAAGCATGCCTGGCTCGAAGAGGGCATCATTGACCCTGAATAAAAAAGGGGACTTCTGAAAACATTCAAAGAAATTCATAGCGTGCGAGGATCATTGATCAGGTTGTAGAGGGTTTTCAGTACCGGTCAGAGGTAAGGAACTTGATCCATTATTCTGCGGCAGAGACAGACACGAAAGCTGCAGTCAAACAGAAGCAGGCCTGGACCAAAGACCGCGTAACTTTTTTGGCCGGAAAACCGGGGTCGGCGGCGTATTGGTTAAGCCAAGTCGGTGAAGCGGAAGAAATCAAAGAGTCTTTATTGACGCCGCTCGATATTGCGGATAAAAACGGTGTTTATTTTGTATCGGTTGCTAAAGCCGCCTGGATGCGGTTGCAGCTTGCGGCTCAGTCGATTGTTGCATTTGCGCAAGCGGCGTAAGAGAGCAAGTGATAAGTAGTGAGTCTTTTGTCATACCTGCGAAGCAGCAAGGTACTAAGGCTGAAGCAATCTCGAAGGAAGCAGGGGGGATGAGATTGCTTCGACCTCAGTTGAATGCTGTCTCGCAATGACAAAAATACCAGATGCAGCGTCCAGTTACGGCATCTCATACCCATATCAAAGACTACAAAACTGATAGAGAAGTCACGAAGAGTTTTGCTTGTTGCCTGCGCTTTCTGCTAAAATATCCGTCCTATGAATCCTCCTGAAAAAATCAGCCCGGTCGAGCAGAACAAATTGGACAGCCGCTATCTGCGCGGGATGCTCAAAGAGTCTTTGGCTGCGGATACCACGCATTTCACGAAGAATGAAACCCTGCTTTTAAAATTTCACGGCACCTACGAACAAGATGACCGCGACAAACGCCAGGAACTCCTGAAAGCTAAGCAGGAGCCGGCTTACAGCATGATGGTGCGCACCAAGATTCCGGGCGGAGTTTTGACCGCCGAGCAATACATGGTGCACGACGAACTTGCCGATAAATACGGCAACAAAACTTTGCGCATCACGACGCGTCAGGGATTTCAATTTCACGGCGTTCTCAAAAAGAACATGAAGGCCGTGATCCGCGGCGTGAACGAAAAGCTAGTCACGACTTCCGGAGCTTGCGGCGATATTGTGCGCAATGTCATGGCCTGGCCCGCACCGTCGTTTGAACCCTGGCAGGCCGAAATCCATGGCTATGCGCGTGATCTTTCCGATCAGTTTTTATCCCAGTCCGGGGCTTATCATGAAATCTGGCTGAACGGCGAAAAAGTCGAACCGCCGCAGACCGGAGATCCGGAACCTATTTTTGGCGCTACGTATCTGCCTCGTAAATTTAAAATCGGCATGTCCGGCGTCTGGGACAATGCCGTAGATGTTTATACCCACGATCTCGGCATTGTGCCCGAAGTCAAAGGAGACAAGCTGACCGGATTTAATATTTTGGTGGGCGGCGGCTTCGGCACCACGCATGGTCTGAAAACCACGTATCCGCGTTTGGGATCACCGCTGTGTTTTGTCCTGCCGGAGGATTTGCTCGCGATTTCCAAAGCCGTGGTGATCACCCAGCGCGATTTCGGCAACCGCAAAGAACGCAAGAACGCGCGTCTGAAATATACGGTTGATACGATGGGGCTCGACCGGTTCCGCGAAGAAGTCGAGAAACGTTTCGGCAAAAAGACCCAGCCCGCGCATGACATCCAGCTTAAGAAAATCGATTTCGGCCATGGCTGGCGCAAGCAACTGCAAGGCACCTGGTGCTACGGGCTTTTTATTGAAAATGGCCGCATCAAGGATGAAGCCCCTTTCCGTTTGAAAAGCGCGCTGCGTGAAATCTGCCGCGAGTTGAAACCCGCGGTTTATCTCACGCCCGCGCAAGACCTGATGCTGGCCGGACTCACCGACAGCCAGAAAAAGCCCCTGGAAGGCATCCTCAAAAAATACGGCGTAGCGCTCGTAGAAAGTTTTTCAGCAATCCGCAAAAGTTCCATGGCCTGTCCGGCCCTGCCGACCTGCGGCTTGGCGATTTCCGAATCAGAACGTCTGCTTCCTTCGGTCTTGACGCAGCTTGAAAAAGTCCTGAATGAGACCGGCTTAAGTGATATTCCGATCATCACGCGCATGACCGGCTGTCCGAATGGCTGTGCGCGTCCTTACAATGCGGAACTGGCCTTTGTCGGCAAAACGGCCGGCACCCACAATATTTACGTGGGAGGGAACGCGGTCGGAAGCCGCATCGTTTATCTGCTGGCTGAAAAAGTGGATGGTCCGTCTCTGGCCTCGACGTTGAAACCTCTTTTTACGGAATATCGAAAATCACGCACGCCGGGCGAAGGCTTCGGAGATTTTTGCGACCGTCTGGGTCCTGAAAAAACCCGTGCGATTGTGGGTGCTGTGGTTGCTGAAAAAGAGACCTGGGCAGTCCGGGGCTAAAGTGATCAACGAAATAAAAATCGTTCGTCATTGCGAAGCAATATTCAACGGAGGCTGAAGCAATCCCTTTTTGAGATAGCTTCGTCATCCGCTAAAAAATAGCGGATCCTGCTACTGCAGGTCGCAATGACGTTATGGGAACTTATGGGAATAAGCTTACAATTTTTTCTCGATCAAGTGGCCGGGCTTTTAGGAGCGGTCATGGTGCTGCTGGCTTATTTTATGATGCATGCCGGTATTTTAAAAAACACGACGTATTTTTTTATCCTGCTCAATTTATGCGGCGGTTTTTTGCTTTTCATCGCCTCCGCCGTTACGGGCCAGCTGGGGTTGATTTTTCTTGAAGGCACTTGGACGGCGATTAGTGCTTATGCGCTGGTGAAGAGGTTACGGCAGGATACCGTTTCATGAAACTAACGTTGTTATTCTCCCTCTTCCTTTGGGAGAGGGTCGGAGTGAGGGAAATAACACCTGATTTCCCCTCATCCTAGCCTTCTCCCCAAAGGGGAGAAGGAATAAAAACAAAAGACCAGACTTAAAGGTTTTCACAAATCAAAAAAACTATGGCACCCATCGAAACTGAATTTACACCCAATCCGCATTCGCTCAAATTCAATACCGGGCAAGTGCTGCTTGAAAAGGGGACGTTGTTTTTCACGGATCCTGCCAAAGCGGCTGAGGTGCCTTTGGCTCACAAGCTTTTCGAAGCTCCGTTTGTGCGCGAAGTCTTGATTGGCCGTGATTTTGTCACGGTCTCGCGTGCGCCGGAAGCGGAAACCTGGGGATTGATTATTCCTGCGGTGACCCGCATTCTGCAGGAACATCTAGCCTCAGGCAAACTCGTCGAGCCCGGCACTGTGGCGGCGGGTGATCAGACGGACGTGGAGCGGCGCATCTGCCAGGTTTTGGATGAAAAAGTCCGTCCGGCCGTGGCGCGCGACGGCGGCGATATTATTTTCCACGGTTTTAAAGACGGAGTGGTTACGCTGCATTTGCAGGGCGCCTGTTCGAGCTGTCCGAGTTCGATTGCTACGCTGAAAGCGGGCGTTGAGCGTATTCTCTGTGAAGCGGTTCCTGAGGTCAAAGAAGTCATTCAGGCGTAGAGAAAGAGCGGTGCCCAGTGACTGTAATGCAAAAAACTTATTTATTGTCACTTGAAACTAGCCATTGAATGCTGTTTATGATCACTGGTCACTGATCACCAATCACCCTAACTCTTCAACCCAAGGAGATTTTATGCCCAAAACCCTGAAAAAACTTCCTTCCAGCCAGCTGACCATCTTCAAGATCAAGAACCGCCGCGGCTATGCCGGCGTGCTCAAAAACAACCTGACCGAAGGCAAAAGCCCGGCCGAGGTGTTTGCCCGCATGACCAAAGCCGTCAAACGCGCCGGTTTCCTGCTCAGTGGTCCTGTGCCTCGTCCGCGGTCATAAGACGGTCGTTGTCATCCCTGAAATCTTTTATCGGGGATCTATTATTCAGACCCTCGACTAAAGCATTCGAGAGCGACAAAAAACGTCGGATTCCCGCCAAAAGCCTGAGGGAATGACAATTTATAGAAATGGCCGTTATGCTTAATTGACGCCTTTTCGAGTTTATCCTTCGTTGACACCCCCTGAGCCTTCCGATAAGATAGTCAAAATTCACGCAAGGACTTTATAACCCCATGCCAGATCGTGTGTTAAGCGGTACTCGCCCCACCGGGAAGCTGCATTTGGGCAATCTTCTCGGCGCGCTTGAAAACTACAAAAAACTTCAAGGCGCAGAATCTTTCTTCATGATCGCCGACTGGCATGCGCTTACGACCGAATACGAATCGCATACGTCGATTGCGGACAACGTCAGAGAAGTGGTTCTGGATTATCTGGCCGCAGGACTGGACCCCGCGCAATGTACAATTTTCGTCCAGAGTGAAGTATCGGAACACGCGTCTTTAGCGTTATTGCTTTCGATGATTACGCCGCTTGGCTGGCTTGAACGCAATCCGACGTACAAAGATCAACTGGCAGAGCTCAAAGGTAAAGACCTGAATACCCACGGTTTTCTGGGTTATCCGGTGCTGCAGGCCGCGGACATTTTGCTTTATAAAGCCACGAAAGTGCCAGTGGGCGAGGACCAGCTGCCGCATTTGGAATTGACGCGCGAAATCCTGCGGCGTTTTCATCATCTGTACGGCAAAGAAATTTTCCCCGAACCGCAGCCGATTTTGACGCGGGCCCCGCGCGTGCCGGGCCTTGACGGCCGCAAGATGAGCAAAAGTTACAACAATTGCATTTATCTCGATGAAAAACCGGAAGACGTGACCAAGAAAATGAAGACCATGGTCACAGACCCGGCGCGCAAACGGCGCGAAGATAAAGGCCATCCGGAAGTTTGCCCGGTTTTCGCGATTCATCAGCAGATCAATCAAAGCAATGTCGAAACCGTGGCGGTCGAGTGCCGCGGTGCGTTGCGCGGCTGCGTGGATTGCAAACTAGAGGCCGCGGCCAAGTTGAATGAATTTTTAGACCCTATCCGCCGGAGACGCGTGGAATGGGAAAAGAAAAAAAATCAAGTGCGTGATATTTTAGACCAAGGCCGCGAACGCGCCCAAAGCGTGGCAAGCGCTACGCTGGATGAAGCCCTTTGCGCCGCAGGAGTGAGAAAACATGATTGACCCCGCTGAAAATTCGCAAACGTCCGGGCCGGAAGAAACGATGAAACCCGAGCCGTCTCTGGAAGCTGCGGCAGAAGCCGTCTCAGCACAGCCTCTGCCGGTCAAAGACAGCCCTTTGCACGTGAAACTGCAGGTGTATGACGGCCCGCTGGATCTTTTACTGGACCTGATCAAGAAAAATGAAATGGATATTTACGATATCCAGATTGCGGAAATTACGCGGCAATATTTGGACCATTTGGCCCAGCTTGAAAAACTCGACCTTGAAATCGCGGGGGAGTTTCTTGTGCTTGCAGCCACTTTGATTTATATCAAATCCAAAATGCTCCTGCCGGTCGAGGAAGAGCCCGAAGACGATGAGAGCGGTCAGGACCCGCGCACGGAACTGGTGCGCAAACTGCTTGAATACCAGGCGTTCAAAGAAGCCGCGCGCGAACTTGGCTTGCTGGAAGGCGAACGCAGCAAGTTTTTTACGCGTCAAATGAACGATTATTATCTGGGGGAAATTGAAGAAGGCGAACTTGAGATTGAAACTTTTAGTTCCAATCTTTTTGACTTGCTGACCGCGTTTCAAAATGTGCTGACGCGGGCCGGGCATGAAGAAATGCACGAAGTTTTTGAGCAGATGGTGACGATTGAGGAAAAAATCGAGGAAGTCCGTACGATTTTGCTGGAGCAGGGAAAGGTTATTTTTTCGACTTTGTTTAAAGAACGTTGGACGCGCAATGAGTTGATCGCAACTTTTTTGGCGCTTCTTGAAATCGTGCGCACCAAGTTTGCGCGTGTGCGGCAGGATCAGCAGTTTGGCGATATCGTCATAGAAAAAATCTGAGAGCAGTCTTGAGTCGTGAGAGCGAATGATCAGCTGTAGGGATCAATTTTTTTTGTCATTGTGAAGCGGCAAACCACTAAGGCTGAAGCAATCTCGTTTGCCTTGGGATTGCTTCGTCGCAAAAAGCGCTCCTCGCAATGACGAGAATGACATAACTCCAACAGAGTTATGCATAATTGTCTCTGCCACTGCGTGGAGACAAAACGGTGATTAGACTTCAAATGACTTATGAACCCAGTTTAAAGTGTTTTCGTTGTTTTTTAAAATATTTTCGATTTTACTCGAGACTCATCCCTCACGACTCAAGACAGTGAGCAATTATAAAATTTAAAGGGGAGCCACTTCATGAAAGCAAGCGAAATTAAAGCGAAAGAAAAAGAAAAAACGGAGAAGCTGAAAGAACTGCGGCGCGAACTCGAGGCTGAACTCGAAGAGCAGCTTGCCCGCGAGACGGCGGCGGAACGTCCGGCCGTTGATGTCCAGAAACTGGATATGACCGAAATCAGCGATTCGGAACGGGCCAAGCAAGTGATCGAAGCCCTGCTTTTTGCGTCTTCCAAACCCATGAGTACGGTGGAACTACGCAAGGTTCTGCGCGGTCTTGCGCCCAAGCAGATCGAAACCCATGTGGCTGAAATCAAAGAAAGCTATGATCAGCAGAAGCACAGTTTCCAAATCGTTGAAATTGCCGGCGGGTATGAGATTGTTACGCGCAAAGAATTTGCGCCCTGGATTTTAAAGGTCGAACTGCAGAAAAAAGCGCGCCAAGCCACGCAGTCGGCGCTTGAGACGCTCGCGATTCTGGCTTACAAACAGCCGGTCACGCGCGCGGAAATCGAAGACTTGCGCGGCGTGGACGTCAGCGGTGTCATGACTACATTGATGGAACGTTCGCTGGTGAAAATCGTCGGGCGCAAGGAAGTGCCAGGCCGTCCTTTTCTCTACGGCACGACCGATAAATTTCTCGAACACTTTGGCCTGAAGTCCCTGCAGGATTTGCCCAGCATTGAGGAAATTAAAACCATCGTGGAAAAATCCGTGCGCAAGGAAGAACTGCTCGGTCAGCAAAAACTGGTCGATGCCGCACCGGCCGAGGGTGATGCCGCAGCCGCGCCCGGACCGGAAGTATCGGCTCAGGAAGCGGATGCTGCCCGTGAAGCCGAGGCGGAAGAAATCATTATCCCCGATGTGCCGAAGCTTGTCATGCCGGATGATTCACCCGAATTCCGGAAGCAAGATGCGCCCGCTGCCGAAGGAGAAGTTCGTGGATCTTGAGAAACTGCGCAAGAAAATTGACGACCTCGATCAAAAGATCGTGACGCTTTTAAACGAGCGCACGGACATTGTGCTCGAAGTCGGCAAGGCCAAGGCCAAAACGGGGACGGCGGTGTACGCGCCGGACCGTGAAACGCAGGTCTATCAAAAGATCGAAGAACTGGCCCAAAACGGCCTCCTGCCCAAATCGGCCCTGAAGGCCATTTACCGCGAAATCATGTCCGCTTCGATTGCGCTGGAAAAGCCGGTCAGCATTGCCTATTTCGGGCCCGAGGCCACGTTCACACACCTGGCCGCGATCTCAAAATTCGGCGCGAGTGTCAATTATGTGCCGTCGCCGAACATTTATTCCGTCTTCACCGAAGTGGAACAGGGGCGTGCGGATTACGGCGTCATTCCCGTAGAAAACTCGATTGAAGGCGGCGTCAATCATTCGCTGGATATGTTTATCGAGTCGGAATTAAAAATATGCTCGGAAATTTTCTTTGAGATCAGCCACCACCTGATGTCAAATTCGGCCATGACCGGTTTAAAGCGGGTCTATTCGCACCCGCAAGTTTTTGGGCAATGCCGCAACTGGATCAAAGCCAATCTGCCCAAGGTGGAACTGATTGATACTTCCAGCACCACGGCTGCCGCCAAGCGCGCTCAAAATGAAGACGGAGCCGCGGCGATCGCTTCCAAACTGGCGGCCACGCTTTACAATTTGCCGGTGCTGGCCGACAACATTCAGGATTTCTCGCAGAACGTGACGCGCTTTTTAGTGATTTCGCGCCAGCTTCCGCCGGCCACCAAAAAAGACAAGACGTCGATCCTGGTATCGATCCGCGATAAAGTCGGAGCCCTCTATGAAATGCTGGATCCGATCCGTAAAGCCAAGGTCAATATGACCAAAATCGAATCACGTCCGTCCAAGAAAAAAGCCTGGGAGTATTATTTTTTCATCGATTTCGAAGGCCATACGACAAATCCAAAAATTAAAAAAATGCTGGACCAGATGGAAGACAAAGTGAAGTTTTTGAAAATCCTCGGTTCTTATCCCATGATCTCAAACGACTAACTAAAGTGCTGGGTTTTCCTGCCACTTACTTACTCCTTTTTGTCATTGCGAGGCAGCATTCCACCAAGGCCGAAGCAATCTCTGAGATTGCTTCGCTGCGCTCGCAATGACAAAAATTATGACAAAGATTGAATTTTAAAAATGAAAAAACTCCCGCTTAAATCCTGGATCGAGGCCGTTCACCCGTATGTGCCTGGCAAGCCCATCAGCGAAGTCAAGCGCGAACTGGGGCTAAAAAACGTCATCAAACTGGCGTCGAATGAGAATCCGCTGGGCCCATCGCCCAAAGCCCTTGCCGCGGTGCGCAAGGCCCTGCGTGAAATCCACCTTTATCCGGATGGCGGCAGTTTTTACCTGACAGACGCGCTGGCCCGGGCTTTAAAAGCGCCCAAAGAAAATCTCGTGATCGGCAACGGTTCGAACGAAATCATCGAACTTTTGGCGCGCGGTTTTGTTTCTGAAGGGGAGGAGGTCTTGTCGTCGGAAGGTACGTTTCTGGTTTATCCGATCCTCTCGCAAGTCTGCGGCGCGCGCTATGTCACGGCGCCGATGAAAAATCACGGCTATGACCTTGCGCGCATGGCTGAAAAGATTACGCCGCGTACGCGTCTGATTTTTATCGCTAACCCCAACAATCCGACGGGCACCTATCTTTCGCGTGTAGACGTTGAAGCATTTTTAAAAAAAGTGCCGGACGACGTGCTGGTGTGTTTTGACGAGGCCTATTTTGATTTTGTGGAAGCCCGTGATTTTCCTGATGTGCAGGGCATGATTTTGGCCGAGCGCAAAAATGTCTGCATTCTGCGCACGTTCTCAAAAGCTTACGGCCTGGCCGGACTGCGCATCGGCTACGGCATCTTTCATGCGGAAACGGCCGGCTATCTGCACAAAATCCGCCAGCCTTTTAATGTCAACAGCTTAGCTCAGATTGCGGCCCTGGCTTCTTTGAAAGACAAGGCGTTTCACAAGAAAACGCAGAAACTGGTTTTTGCGGGCCGGCGTTTTTTCTACCGTGAATTTGAAAAATTGGGCCTGCCCTTTGTTGAAAGCCAGGCCAATTTTGTGCTGTTTGATTGCAGCCGTGACGGCGAAACGCTGTTTAATGCCATGCTGCGCAAGGGCGTGATTGTGCGCTCGATGAAAGCCTATGGTTTTCCAACCTGGATTCGCGTGACCATTGGTTTGGATGCGGAGAACCGCAAGTTTTTCAAATGTCTGAAAGAATGCCTGTAATTCGTAGCGGCAATTCATGAATTGCCTGGAGAATATTAGGATGAGGGCAGTTCGATTACCCTCACCCCGGCCCTCTCCCAAAGGGAGAGGGAGAAAGAGGAGAGAAACAATTTTATGATCATTGTGATGCAGCCGGGCGCAACGCCGGAAGAAATCAACCATATCTGCGATAAAGTCCGTGAACTCGGCCTGACGCCGCAGGTTTCACGCGGTGTTGAAAAAACCGTGATTGGCGTTATCGGTGAAGAAGAAAAAATCCGCATCCTGCCGCTGGCCGCATTTCCCGGCGTGGATTCGGTCGTGCCCATTCAGCGTCCGTACAAACTGGCGAGCCGGCAATTTAAAAACGAAGCCGCGGTCTTTGACATGGGCAACGGCGTCAAAGTCGGCGGTAAACAAATTGTTGTCATGGCCGGCCCGTGCTCGGTGGAAAGCCGTGACCAGCTGATGAAATGCGCGGAAGCGGTCAAGAAATCCGGCGCCACATTTTTACGCGGCGGCGCTTTTAAACCGCGCACCTCGCCCTATGCTTTTCAAGGAATGGGGGAGGAGGGTCTGAAGCTTTTACGTGAGGCCGGGGATCAATTCGGGCTTCTCGTGGTGACCGAGGTCATGGACACGCGCAATGTCGAGATGGTCGCGCGTTATGCCGACATGCTCCAGATTGGTGCGCGCAACATGCAGAATTTTGATCTGCTGCGTGAGTGCGGCATTTCCAAAAAGCCGGTGCTGCTGAAGCGCGGCTTAAGTTCCACAATCCAGGAACTTTTACTCTCGGCCGAATACCTGCTGGCCAAAGGCAATTTTAAAGTCGTGCTTTGCGAGCGCGGCATCCGTACGTTTGAAACGGCGACGCGCAATACCATTGACATCAATGCGATTCCCGTCTTGAAAAAAGAAACTCATTTGCCCGTGCTGGTCGATCCCTCGCACGGGACCGGCGTGCGCGATTACGTGCTGCCGATTGCCCGTGCGGCCGTGGCTGCGGGCTGCGATGCGATCATGACCGAAGTTCATCCCAATCCTGAAGAAGCCTTGAGCGACGGTGCGCAGTCGCTTTTGCCCGAACAGTTTGCGGCCCTGATGAAAGAACTCAAACTGATTGCTCAGGCGGTGGGTCGTGACATATAAAAAATTAATGAGATCCCCCCTCTTAATCTCTCCCCGAAGAGCACGAGGGGAGAGATAAAATATTCAGGAAATTTTCTATTTCCTCCCCCGTGCTTTTCGGGGGAGGATCAAGGTGGGGGAAAAGGACTCAAATAAAACTCTATGGCTGACACTAAATCTTTAGCGCAAATTAAGACAGTTGCGATTATTGGCCTTGGGCTGATGGGCGGTTCGTTGGCAGCGGCGCTGCGTAAAAAAATGCCGCGTGTGCGTATCGTGGGCATTACCCGCCGGCGTACGGCGCTGAAGATGGCTTTGCGCAAGGGATGGATTCATGAGGGAGTTTCGGACGTCGCAAGGGGAGTTAGAAACGCTGATTTGATTGTGCTCTGCTCGCCGGTCCAAACCTTTCCCGGGCTCTTTCGTATTCTCAATCGGCATGCCCGTCCGGGCGCTCTTGTCACGGATGTAGGCAGTGTTAAAGCCGACATTTTGCGCCGCCTGCCCAAAGGCCGGCTGAATTATGTGAGTGCCCATCCCATGGCCGGCTCGCATGCCCACGGCATTGAAGCAGTCAATCCCGCGCTCTATGACCAGGGCTTTGTCTTTATTATCCGTGACACTAAGGCCTCGCCGAAGGCGTACAAACAGGTCAAAGCCTTTTGGACCAAGATCATGCCCCGGATGGTTGAAATCTCAGCCCGGGACCATGACCGCTGGACGGCGGAAATCAGCCATATGCCGCATGCTCTGGCCGTTTGTCTGATGTTGGCGGCCCCAGATAAGGGATTGCCTTATGCCGCCCGGGGATTCCGCGATATGACGCGGCTGGCCGCGGGCAGTCCGGACATCTGGCTGCCCATTTTTCAGGCCAACCGCCGCTTTATGGCCCAGGCATTGAGCCGGATGGTCCGCCAGCTTCAACTCGTCCAGAGGAAGCTTAAGTCTCATTCAAACAAGGGGTTACGGCGCATGCTTGAAACGGCAGCCCAAAAACGGAACCGGCTCTAGGCACTCAGGGACAGGTCCAAAAGCATGGACCTGTCCCTGCTCTCCATCTTTCCCCTTTAATCCTCTAGGCTTTGTGCTATAATTCTCAACTCCCTGCCAGAACAGTGCTTCGGCACGGCATCCGGCCCCGGGAAGATCTAAATTCTCTAAGGAGGCTTACCCAAGCCATGAAATCTCAATTTGAAGAGTTGTTTGAAAGTTCACTCGCCGTTCAGAACGTGAAGGAGGGCGAAGTCGTCAAAGGCACAGTGGTTGCCATCCACGGGAAAGATGTCATCGTGGACATCCGCTATAAAGCCGAAGGAATTCTCGCGCTCGATGAATTCAACGACCCTTCCGAAGTCACTGTCGGTATGGACGTGAACGTACTCTTTGAAGGATTTAATGACGAAAAAGGCGTAACCCTCGTTTCTAAACGCAAGGCCGATCGCCAGCGCACCTGGAATGACCTGCTGTCCAATGCCCAGGAAGGCAGCATCGTCGAAGGCCGAA
>JAHFHF010000128.1 GCA_023247055.1 Candidatus Omnitrophota bacterium | reverse complement strand
TGCGTGTAATCATATCCATGACGGGGTGATTGCCGCCGCGATGGCCGAATTTCAGCTTGGACGTGGTGCCGCCAAGCGCCTGACCCAGGATCTGATGGCCGAAACAGATGCCAAACACAGGCATCTTTCCGACAAGCTGGCGGACGGTCTCCACCAAATACGGAACGGCCGAAGGGTCGCCCGGTCCGTTAGAAAGGAAAAGTCCCTGCGGGTGGAGCGCCTGGATTTCTTGGGCGCTGGCCGAGGCCGGCACCACGGTCACACGGAATCCATGCTGATTGAGTTTGCGCAGAATATTCCGTTTAATGCCGCTGTCAACGGCCACAATGTTAAAAATTTGATCGCGGGATTTGCCGCCCCATTCAAAGCCGGCTGAAAGGCCGCTTTCAAACGCATACGCTTTTTTGCATGAAACTTCCCGCACCAGGTCCACGCCCACCAACGAGGGCGAATCTTTTGCTTTCTGCACAAGCCGGGCCTTATCGTGGTCAACCGTTGAAAGGATGCCCTTTTTCGCGCCATGATCGCGCAAATGTTTGACCAGCTTGCGCGTGTCGATTCCTTGAATGCCGATCTTGTTGTGCTTTTTCAGATACGCATCGAGCGTCATTTCTGAACGGTAATTGCTGACGATCGGGCTCAGTTCTTTGATAATAAAACCTTCCACCCATGGCTTGGCGGACTCTTCGTCATCGATATTGACGCCGTAATTCCCGATGAGCGGGTAAGTCATAGTCACGATCTGCCCTTTGTAGGACGGATCGGTCAAAATTTCCTGATACCCTGCCAGCGAAGTATTAAAGACAACTTCGCCGTGGACTTCGCCTTCGGCCCCAAAGCCTTCCCCTTCAAAAACCAGCCCGTCTTCTAAGGCTAAGAATGCTTTCATAGATCAAACCGCCATGGTTTTCCCGCGCACACGGTTGCGAGGACTTTGCCCTTCAGTTTCATTTTAAGAAAACAGGAATTTTTCGACTTTGACCGGAACTCTTCAGGGGTGACCGGCCAATCCCGGTCCGGATCCACCAGCGTTAGATTGGCTTCAGTCCCTTTGCAAACCGCCCCAAAGCCGGTTTTACGCAAGCCCAGAATTTCAGCCGGCCGTTGCGACATATAGCGCGCGACATCGGCCAAACTGGCCTGACCGGTATGGTAAATCGAGGTCATGACCACTCCAAAGGCCGTTTCAAGTCCGATCACACCAAAAGGCGCAGCGTCAAACTCCTGCATTTTATCTTCCTGCGTATGAGGCGCATGATCGGTCGCAATACAGTCGATCACGCCTTCTTGAAGCGCCTTCTGCAAAGCCTGGGTGTCTTCAAACAAACGCAGCGGCGGATTCATTTTTGCGTTGGTATTGTAACCTTCCACATTTTCTTCGGTCAAATACAAGTGGTGCGGCGTCACCTCGGCCGTAACACGGATGCCTTCGGCTTTGGCCCGGCGCACCAGTTCCACCGAACGCGCCGTGGACACATGGCAAAGGTGTAAATGGACCCCCGTCAGACGGGCCAGTTCAATATCCCGCGCCACCGCGACTTCTTCGCTCGCGCCCGGAATGCCGCGCATTCCCAAAATCGTGGAGACCAGGCCTTCATTCATGACGCCGCAGGCCGAAAGGCATTTGTCTTCGCAGTGACTCATGACGATCAGTCCGAGCATGGCCGCATATTCCATGGCACGCCGCATCAACAGCGCATCCGGCACCCAATCGCCGTCATCGGTAACGGCAACAATGCCGGCCTGTTTCAAGTCGGCCATCTCGGAAAGTTCCTTACCCGCCCGGCCCTTACTGATCGTGCCCGAAGGGAAAATCGCATAGGGCACTTCCTTGGCTTTGCGGATGATGTTATCAATGACGCTCTGATGATCGCAGGGGGGCAGCGTGTTGGGCATGGAAACCGAGGCCACATAGCCGCCTTTAATGGCCGCATGGGCGCCGCTGACAATGGTTTCTTTGGCTTCATTGCCCGGCTCGCGGAAATGCGTGTGCAGATCCATAAAACCCGGCATCAGGTACAACCCCTTGGCCTCCCAAATCTCATCCGCTTTGATGGCGAGGTTCTGCCCCATGTCTTCAATTTTCCCGCCGTTGACGTAGATATCCATGACAGGCAAGTTCTGCGGTTTCATTTTTTTATTTTCCGACGGATCGACGAAATGCGCCCCGCGAATTAATAAACTCATGTCATTCCTCTTTCTCTTCAGGCAACGTTCCCGAAAGCAGGTATAAAACGGCCATGCGTACGGCAAGGCCGTAGGTCACCTGGTCCAGAATGACCGCAAACGGCCCTTCAACAACGTCACTCGTAATTTCAATGCCGCGGTTGACCGGCCCCGGATGCATAATCAGCACATCCGGCTTGGCTTTTTTCAAGACACGGCTGTTGATTTGATAGGCTGTGGCGTATTCGCGGATGCTCGGAAAAAAAGCCTGATTCTGGCGTTCCAGCTGGATGCGCAAAAGATTGACCACATCCGCATTTTCAACCGCCTCTTCGAGGTTATAAGTCACCCGCACCCCGAGTTCCTCAATACGCGCAGGAATCAAAGTCTTGGGACCGCAGACCGTGACTTTCGCTCCCAGCTTCGTCAATCCCCAGATATTGGAGCGCGCCACGCGGCTGTGCAGGATGTCCCCGACAAAACTGACCTGAAGGTCTTGGATGCGGCCTTTTTTTTCCATGATGGTAAACATATCCAGCAACCCCTGAGTCGGATGCTCATTCATACCATCACCGGCATTGATCACGCTGGCATTCAAGTGCCGCGCCATGCGGTGCGGAGCACCGGAAGACGGATGCCGGATCACCAGCACATCGACTTTCAAGGATTCAATATTGCGGCAGGTATCTTTGAGCGTTTCGCCTTTGACCACGCTGGAACTAGAACTTGCAATGTTGATGGTATCGGCGCTTAAGCGTTTTTCGGCAAGTTCAAATGAAATACGCGTTCGCGTGCTGGGCTCAAAAAAAAGATTGGCGACGGTCTTGCCGCGCAAAGCAGGTACTTTTTTTACCGGACGCAGCGAGACATCCCGGAAAGATTTAGACGTCTCAAGAATGTGTTCGATTTCCTGGCGGTCAAGCTGCCGCAGCCCAAGAAGATTCTTACGGGTCCATTTGAAGGCCGCACTCATCGGGGTTTTTCCTCCCCTATGACGACCGTTTCATCGCTGCCATCTTGCTCGCTAAGCCGCAGCACGACCTGTTCTTTTTGCGAGGTCGGAATGTTCTTGCCGACATAGTCCGCCTTGGTCGGCAGTTCGCGATGGCCGCGATCAATCAAAACAGCAAGTTGAATGGCCT
>JAHFHF010000084.1 GCA_023247055.1 Candidatus Omnitrophota bacterium | reverse complement strand
ACTCAAGGGGGCCATTGAATTCAAGTTGAGTTTTGAAGTGCCGGGCGTGGTCAGTTCCATTAACTACCGGGAAGGCGAACGCTACGAAGAAGGCGCGCTGCTCATCTCGCTGCGTCAGGACGACATTCTGCTGCGTCTTAAACGCGCCCAGGCGGCCCTCAAAAAATCTGAAACGGACGTCAAGCTGGCCCAGGACAAACTGGATGAGCACAATAAGCTTTATGAAATGGGCGCCATTCCGCAATCGACGATCGAGAAAGTCAAACTCGAACTCGACAGCGCCAAATATGAATCCGAAGCCGCACGCCTTGAAATGAAAGCGCAGGAAGCGATTCTTGAAAAATCAAACTTGTATGCGCCCTCCGCCGGCATGATCGGCGAACTCAACGTCGAGGAAGGCGAGGCCGTTACGCCCAATACCCTGCTGGGCACGCACATCATGACCGAATACGTCTATGCCGAATTTGGCGTCGTTGAGCGCGACGTCAATAAAATCGCGCTGGGCCAAAAAGCGAAAGTATTTATTGACGCCTATCCCGACAAAACCTTCGAGGGCGTGATCGAAAACGTCTCGCCCGTGGTTGCGGGCACAAGCCGCACCGCCACCGTCAAGGTGCGCGTTGAAAATCCCGAGCGTCTGCTGTTGCCAGGCATGTTTGCGCGCGTGCGCGTGCTGCTTTATAGCAAGAAAAACACTCTCGTCGTGCCTACCGATGCCCTGCAGGGCGCTGAGGGCGAACAATTTGTGTTTGTCATTAATACGGAAAAAAACACCGTGGAAAAAAGGCCGGTCACGGTCGGTTACAAACGGCCGGATTACTGCCAGGTCGATGCGGGCATTTCTGAAGGGGAAGTCATCGCGATCACAAGCCTTGAAAAACTCGAAGACGGCGCCAAAATCCGTCTGCTCGAAACTCAGGAAGCGGAAATTTAAAAGCGATTTCATAAGTCACTGTCACTCTAACCGCTGCCTCGTCATTGCGGGGCAGCGTTCAATTTGAGGCCGAAGCAATCTCGTTTGCTCTTGAGATTGCTTCGGCGCACGCTAAAAAGCAGCGCACGCCTCGCAATGACGAGACGTTGATTAGACTTAGAAGGACTTATGAAACCGCCTCTAGTTATTTCCTTCTACCTTCGACCTTCCGCCTTCCACCTTTTTCAACAACTATGAACATCGCCGAATTTTCAGTCCGGAAAAAAGTCACGGTCGTGATGGGAACGCTGGGCATGCTCATGCTCGGCGCGCTATCCTTTATGCGCCTGCCCCAGGAGTTGTTTCCGCCGATCACGTTTCCCCAAGTGACGGTCGTCACCAATTATGTCAATGCCGCGCCGGAAGAAATCGAAACCCTTATCACCAAACCCATCGAAGAATCCATCAGTTCGGTCGCGGGCGTCAAACGCATTGAATCCATTTCGCGCGAAGGCCGCAGTACGGTCAGCGTGCTTTTTAACTGGGGCCAGGACATTGATTTTGCGGCGCTGGCCACGCGCGAAAAAATCGACCTGATCAAAGAACGCCTGCCCAAAGAAGCCGAAGACCCGACCGTTCTCAAATTCGATCCGCTCAGCCGGCCGGTCATGATTCTTTCCATCTCCGGTCAGGATATTGAGCCCGCGCGCCTGAAAGTCCTGACCGAGAAAATGCTCAAAGACAACCTTGAAAAAGTTGAAGGCGTGGCCTCGGCCGCCATTTCCGGCGGTCTGAATCGTGAAATTATCGTCGAAATCGACCAGCCGCGCCTGCAAGCCAACCAGCTTTCTTTGCTGGGCGTGATCGATCAGATCGAACATGCCAATGTTTCGTACCCGGCCGGTAGTATTAAGAAAGGCCTCTATGAATATATGATCCGGACTTCGGGGGAATTCCGCAATGTCAATGAAATCAATTTTGCCGTGGCCGGCGTCGACACACTTAAAAAAATGCAGCGTGACGAAAATAGCTTTCTTGAAAAGGGCGACGGCTCGATCCGCGATACGCTCGATGCCCTGCGCACCGAAGTTAAAAAAGAAATGCTCGAAAAACGGCTGGTGCTTGTGCGCGATGTCGCGGCCGTCATCGACGGCCTGGCAGAAAAAACCAGCGTTTCGCGCTACAACAACCGCGAAAATATTGCGATCTCCATCCAAAAACAGGGCAATGCCAATACCATCAAGCTGGTCGATGAGATCCGTAAAACACTGGATGCGCTTAAGCCGGATTTGGATTCGCGCGGACTGCGCTATGAAATTGTCTATGACCACTCGGTCTTTATCCGTAAGTCCCTTGAAGACCTGCTCGGAGAAGCTCAGTCCGGCTGCGTGCTCGCGCTGATCGTGCTGACCATCTTCCTGCGTGCCTTTATTCCCGCATTGGTGGTCACGGTCTCGATCCCTATGACCGTCATGATGGTATTTTTCATGATGGGGATTGCGGGTGTCACCATTAATACTATGTCGCTCGGCGGCCTGGCGCTCGGCGTGGGTATGATCGTCGACACCAGTATCGTCGTGCTCGAAAACGTTTTCAGGCGCCGCCAGTTGGGCGAAGAGCCTGAAAAGGCGGCCATTGAAGGGACTGCGGAAGTCGTGATTCCCGTCATTTCCTCCAACCTCACTTCGATCGCCGTTTTTTTTCCGCTGATTGTTTTTGTGCCGGGCATCCCGGGCCAGCTTTTTAAGGATTTGTCCTGGACCGTTATTTTTTCACAGATTTTTTCAACGATTGTCCCGATTACGCTGGTGGCCATGCTGACGGTCTATCTGAAAGTGACCCAGACTGAATACCGGCCCTGGCCCTGGACGACTGGCATCGAAAAACGGCTGGCTAAACCCTATTCTGTGAAAAATCAGAACCGTTTTTTGCTCAGCATCATCGGCGGCGTCCTCCTGCTTTTTATAGGGGCCATGCTGCTTCTGCCCAAGATTGAACGCGAAGTGCTGCCCAAAATCGACCAGGGCCAGTTTTTGATTAAAGTGGACATGCCGATGGGCACGCGGCTTGAAGTGACCGACCGGGTCACTCAGCGCATTGAAAGCGTTATTCACGAGATCCCCGAGACGAATGATGTGGCCGTGACCATCGGAGCTGAAAAAAGCAAGCAGGGTGAAGTGCAGGTCGAGACCATGCGGCCGTCCCAGGCGCTGATTCTTGTGAAACTCAAGAAAGAACGGAAGATTTCTTCGGCGGATGTGGTTGAGCAAATCCGCAAAGGCCTTGAAGGTCAGGATCTGGAAGAAGCGGCGCTCAACTTTGTGATGCAGGAAAGCGAATTTGCCTTTGCCGAAGGCGGTTCAAAACCCATCCTGATCGAGGTCAAAGGTTATGACTTCATGGCTCTGGAAGAACTTGTCCGCAAAGTCAAAAAAAATCTCGGTGAACTAAAAGGCGTGACCGCGATTCAAGATGATATGGGTGAGCCCACCCCGGAAACCAAAATCGAAATCGATAAACGCCGCGCCGCGCTTTACGGCATTTCAGCCCTCGACATTGCACTCACGGCCAAGGCCGCGCTCGAAGGCGTGGTTGCCACCCAATACCGTGAGCAGGGCCGCGAATACGACGTACGCGTGCGTCTGAGCGGAGCTGACCGTGAGAATATTGAAAATTTGAACAGCCTTTTGATTTTCTCGCAGGTTTTAAATGAACTTATCCCCATGAAAGAAATCGCCTCGATCAGCCGGGGTCTGGGGCCCAGTGAAATCCGGCGCGTCAACCAGGAACGTACCGTGATTCTTTCTGCCGACATCGCCAAGGACGCCAAGGCCAACGAAGTCCTGGCCGCGGTGCAGCGTATGCTGGCCGAATTGCAGATCCCCGCCGATTTCCAGGTCGCGCTTTCCGGCAAAGCCAAAGAAGTCAAAGAGAACTTTTCCAAATTGACCTTTGCTTTTGTGCTTTCGATTTTGCTTGTTTACATGATCATGGCCTCCCAGTTTGAATCTTTTATCCAGCCTATGATTATTATGGTGACCGTGCCGCTGTCTTTCATCGGCGTGGTCGCCGCACTGCTGATTTCAGGGACGTCGCTGAATGTGATCTCGCTTTTGGGCGTTGTGCTGTTGGGCGGCGTTGCGGTCAACAACGGTATCGTTTTGATTGAATACATCAACCAGCTGCGCGACGAGGGCTGGGAAATCGAAAAAGCGGCTTTTGAAGCGGCGAAGGTCAGAACGCGTCCGATTTTAATGAGCGCGACAACGTCGATTATGGGCCTTTTACCCATTGCGCTGGGGTTGGGTGAGGGTTCGGAACTACGCGCTCCTATGGCCATCACGGTCATGGGGGGCATGCTGTCGTCTACTTTTTTGACGCTGGTCGTGGTGCCGTCTATTTACATTTTGGTCACACGCCTGATGGAACGGCTTTTCGGCATGCGGCAAGAAGAAGAGGATGAAGGCCCCGGCACCGGAGAATTGCCGCCGGGGGCGCTGCCTTTAATTAAGCGTTAAAGGCATGAAACTGTAGGGGGCGGGTTCCAAAGCCGCCCAATGTTCTGTCCGGTTTAGAACCGGCCCCTGCAAATCAAGGTTCATTTATGGGAATGCCCAAATTAGCGATTGAGAAGCCGGTGCTGACGGCCATGATTTTTCTGGCCGTTTTCATCCTGGGCGTGATTTCGCTCCTGCGCCTGCCCGTTGAACTTGCGCAGGGCCAGTCGCAGGGGATTGTGAGCGTGGTTGTGCGCGCGCGCGGCGGCATGCCGCCCACAGAAATCGAAAAGCAAATCACAAAACCCGTCGAAGAAGCCGTGGCCACGGTTTCCAACGTCAAACGCATGTACTCCAGTTCGCGTGAAGCCGAATCGCGCGTGACTTTAGAATTTGCACCCGGCACGGACATGAAATTTGCCGCGCTCGAAGTCCGCGAAAAGTTTTCGCGTGTCAAACCGCTGCTGCCTGACGAAATTGAAAAGCCCGTGATTGCCAACTACGAAGACTCTGATTCGGCCGTTCTGATTTTTGCCTTTACGTCGAATTCGCTTTCTCCTGAAGATACCCGCGAACTGGTGGCGCATGAACTCTCGCCGGTCGTCAGCCGCGTCAATGGTGTAGCCAGCATCGAGGTCTACGGCGGACGCGAGCGCAAGATCCTGATCGAACTCGACCGCGACAAAATGGTGGCTTACAACATCTCGGTTGAGCGCGTTATGGATATTTTGGGCCAGAGTAATGTCAATCTTTTGGCCGGCAGCGTGGATAAAGGCACGCTGGAATTTGCCGTGCGCAGCATGGGTGCTTTCACCACCGTGGAAGAACTCGGCGAAATGGGCATTCAGGGGACTCGCCAGGGCTCGATTATTCCGCTTAAGGAAATTGCGACCGTCAAAGACGCCTTTATGGAGGCCGAAGACGAATCGCGCCTTAATTTGGAACAAAACGTAACGGTTTACGTCAAGAAAACCAGCCTGGCCAATACCATTCCGGTCGTGCATGACGTGCGCGGTGTGCTTGACCAGTTTCATAAAGACAATAAAGACAAGTTAGATGTCATCCTCATCAGCGATAAGGCCCAGCTGATCGAAGAGGCTATTACGGATGTGCGGGGCGCGCTGTATGTCGGCGTGGTGCTGGTGGTGGCGCTTATTTATATTTTTCTGCGCTCCTGGATGCTGGCGCTGATTGTTTTTATTTCCATTCCGGCCTCGGTCATTGCCACGTTTATTTTTATGGCCGGCATGAAAATCAGCATTAACGTAATGACATTGAGCGGCCTGGCGCTGGCCATCGGCATCTTAGTCGATAGTTCAGTGGTCATCATTGAAAATATTTTCACTAAAAAAGAAAAAGGCCATTCGGACATGCGCGCCATTCTCGAAGGCGCTGAGGAAGTCTGGACGCCGCTTCTGGCGTCTTTGGCCACGACGCTCGTGGTTTTTCTTCCGATTCTGTTTATTGACAAGAAAATTCAGATTCAGTATTCCGGTTTTTCACTGACCATTGTGGCCTCGCTCATCTCGTCTTTTTTGGTGGCGCAAATGCTTGTGCCGATGCTGCTGGTGCAGTGGGTGCGCGGTAAACTCAAGCCGGTTGTTAAAGAAAAAACCTTTTTTGGAAAAATCGAAAAAGGTTACGCCCGGCTGATGCAGTTGAACCTGAAAAGCCGGTACCTTGTGATTCTGGCCGTTTTTACGTTATTCAGCTTTAGTTCTTACCACCTGTCCAAACGCAGCATCGATATGCCATCGACGCTGCAGGAAAATGAATTTTCCATCATTATCTTCCCGCTGGCCGGCGCGCGCCTTGAGGCCAACAGCGATGCCGTGATGAAAGTCGAGCAGCTTTTGAACAAGATTAAAGACATTGAAATTTTTTCCACCACCGTCCGCAAGGACGACATCCGCGTTTTTGTGCGCCTGCACCCCCGCGCCAAACGCACGTACTCCAAAGATGAAATCATGGATTTGGTGGACAAGCAGGGCAATGAAATGGTCAAGGAAGTCCACGATGATTACAGCCTGATCGTCGACGAAGGCGCCAGCTCTTCCGAGGATAAAAAGCTGATCGTCAATATCTTCGGCTATGACGGCGACGAACTTCAAAAACTGGCTATGGAATTTTCAAACCGCATGGGCAAGGTCGAGGGCATGGCTAATATCGTCATGACCGATTTGCGCAAGCGTCCGGAATATACTTTGATCGTTGACCGCGGCCGCGCCGCGCTTTACGGCCTGACCGCGCAAAAAATTGCCGATTCGATCCACGCGCAGGTGCGCGGCATGCGGCCGACTAAATACCATGAACTGACGCGCGGCGAAGAAATCGAAGTCATCACGCGCCTGCAGGCCATCTACCGCCAAAAACTCGATGACCTCAAGTTCGTTCACATCCAAACGGATTCCGGCAAACAAATCCCGCTGGGAGAAGTTGCCAATTTTTACCCCTCGGTCGGGCCGCAGACCATTGACCGTATGGACAAATACCGCTATGTTTTCGTCAAAGGCGACTGCAAGGGAGCGCTTGAGAAAGTGGCCGAAGATGTGCGCAAGGCCCTGGCGGATGTGGAACTGCCGGATGAATATTACTGGCGTTTTGGCGGGGCCTATGATGAACTGATCGGCAGTAAATCCCAGTTGTCGCTGGCGCTTTTGCTCACGCTATTTCTGGTTTACGGCACGATGGCCTGCCTTTTTCAAAGTTATTTGCAGCCATTTCTCATCATGATTTCCGTGCCGATGGCGACGGTGGGTATTTACATTGCGTTGGAAGTCACCAAGACGCCGCTTAGCAATCAGGTTTTTATCGGCATGATTATTTTGGCCGGCTATGTCGTCAGTGCCGCCATTATTTTGGTGGACCGGTCCAACCATTTGATGGCCCAGGGGATGAGCCTGCAGGAGGCTGTTGTGCATGCCGGCGTCGATCGCCTGCGCCCGATTGTCATGACCACGCTGGCCACCACCTTCGGGTTTTCGCCCATGGCGTTTGGCTGGGGACAGTCCAGCGAGCTTTGGGCGCCGCTGGCAATTACGGTCATCGGCGGACTTTTAAGCTCCACTTTTCTGACGCTGTTTGTTTTGCCGGATCTGCTGTTGACCTGCAGGGATATCGGCCTTTTAGCAGCCAAGACCGGTCAGATAGCTGCAAAGCTTTTTTCTTTTTTTCCACGTTTTCGACCGATGAACGGCGCCTAAGCGCTTTATTTCAAGGAGGATTGTCATGACGGAACCCCACGGCCCATCCACGGCGGCACAGCCCGCGCCGCAGCACGCGAACCGCACTTATAAACGCCGGGCGCGCAACATCCTGATCCATAAACCGATGCAGCGTGAATTTTCGCTCGTGCTGATCGCGCTTTTGATCGTCTCATCGCTGGCGATCGGGTTTGTCATTCATTCGACGATCCGGGAAGCGGTTTTCGGCAGCGGCTACCGTTTTGGCAAGATCAGCCCGGCTGAGATTCTCTCCGATGTCAGCTACCTCCTGATTATCCGCGTCTCCTGTGTCCTGTTTGTGACGCTGATCATCATCGGGTTGTTTGGCGTCTTCTTTCTGCACCGCGTCGCAGGGCCGGTATACCGCTTCCGCCAGACGTTTTTGAAACTCAATAAGGGAGAAATACCTCCGACTATCCATTTGCGCGAAGGGGATTTCTTCGAGGAAACCGCCCAGGAAATCAATAAATACTTGGAGAAAATGCGCGGGGCAGCCGCTTCGAGTAGTTCGCAAGCCTAAATTCTATAATAGGTTAGGTCCATAAGAGCCGTTTCTGTCCCAACATAGGAGCAGAGCCTAGGGAAAACCGTTCCTACCCGAGAACAAACCCGGCCGGGACATTGACAAACCCTATTTTAGGTATATACTAACACTTCAGTTTGAGGCAAAAAGTGGGCATTTTCGCCCACTTTTTTTGTTTTTAGCCCAGGCATAATTTTTTGTAGAGCCAGGCATGCCTGGCGCCTACTGTTCTACGATTTTTTAAATACCTTACAGAGAGGTGAAAGCCGTGAGCCAGGAATTACTTGTATCGCTGGAAGCGATCGAAAAAGAAAAAGGGATCAGCAAGGAACTACTGTTGGAGGCGCTGAAGCAGGCGCTGACGTCAGCCTGCCGTAAGGGAAGGTCTGAAGAAGACTCCATCGAGGTCGAGATCGATCCATTGACGTTTCGCATCCGCCTGCTTGATAACGGCAAGGAAATCCGCGATCCGCATTTTGGCCGCATTGCCGCTCAGACCGCCAAGCAGGTCATTATCCAGAAAATCCGTGAAGCCGAACGTGACAACATTTTCGGTGATTTTACCAAAAAACTCGGAGACATTGTTTCCGGGACCCTGCACCGTTTCGAGAAAAAAGCCATCATTGTCGACCTGGGCAAGACCGAAGGCATTCTGCCCGCCCGCGAGCAATCGCCTGTGGATGAATACCGCCAGGGTGACCTGGTCCGTGCTTACGTGCTGGAAGTCAAAAAGACGCCCAAGGGCCCGGAAGTCATTCTTTCGCGCGCCTGCGGCGAATTTGTCGCGCGGCTTTTCGAACTGGAAGTGCCGGAAGTGCACGATAAAATCGTCCAAATCAAAGGCGTTGCGCGCGAAGCCGGTTCCCGCACCAAGATTGCCGTTTATTCTACGGACGACAAAATTGACTGCGTGGGTTCTTGCGTGGGCGTGCGCGGCCAACGCGTCAAAAATATCGTGCGCGAACTCGGCGGCGAAAAAATCGACATTGTGCGCTTCAGCGACGATTTTGAAACGTATCTGAAAAACGCCATGGCGCCGGCCGAGCTTGCCGAGATCAAGATGAACAAGGCTGCGCAAGCGGCTGAGATTTTCGTGCAAGACGACCAGCTGTCCCTGGCCATCGGTAAAAAAGGCCAGAACATCCGGCTGGCTTCGAAATTGTTAGGCTGGAAACTCGATGTGCGCAGCCTGAGCCAGAAAATTCCGCTTTCGTCGCTTGAGGGCGTGGGGGAGAAGACCGAGCAGCTTTTGCGCGAAGCCGGCATCCAAAGCATCAAAGATATCATCAAGACTACGGCCGAAGAGTTGGCCAAAATTCCGGGCATCGGTGAAAAAACTGCCGAGAAAATTATCGGCGCGGCCCATAAAGCCATCATTGAGAAAAGTTCATAAATGCGGGGCTTGGAAGTGACTAGTGACTGGTGGAAGTGTCACTTCGTGACATTTAATGCTGCGTAGCGGCTCCAATCACTAATCACCAGTCACTAAATTATTGAGGGGTAAACCGTGAGAGTCCATGAATTAGCTAAAGAACTCGGCGTCTCCAGCAAAGATCTGATCAGTCAGATCCGCAATCTGGGGCAGGAAGTCAAGACGCATATGTCGGTCATCAGCGACGAGATCATTCCGTTGATCCGCAAAGTGCACGGACATCCTGCGGCGGCCAAGGCGGCGGAAACGGCGCGCGCGCAGAATCGCGATGCTGCGGCGCCTGCAGAGACGGCTCCGGCCGCAAAGACCGAGACCGAGGCCGGAAAAAAACCCGAGCGTAAAGTCCCTGACGGCCGGACAGCCGTTCTGGAGCCTGCTGAAACGGCCGAGGGAACTGGAAAAATCACCGTGCGTTTTCCGCTGACCGTCGGCAATTTTGCCGAGGCGATCCATCAGCGCATTCCCGATGTGATCAAGGCCCTCATGGGCGTGGGCGTGTTTGCGAATGTTAATCAGCTTTTAAATGAAGAAATCGGTTTTAAGGCCGCGCAGGCGCTGGGCCTTCAGATTGAAAAGGCCAAAGATCTGGCCGAGGAAATTTTTGAAGAGCACGAAAAGGCGGATGACGACGCCAAACTTAAAGTGCGCGCTCCGGTCGTGACCATGATGGGCCACGTAGACCATGGAAAGACTTCACTGCTGGATGCTATCCGTAAAACCAATGTCGCGGCCCGTGAAAAAGGCCATATTACCCAGCACATGGGCGCTTACGGCATTGATCTCCCCGGCAAAGGGCATGTGACTTTTCTAGATACGCCGGGCCACGAAGCTTTTACAGCCATGCGCGCGCGCGGCGCCAATGTGACCGATGTGGTCGTGCTCGTTGTTGCGGCCGATGACGGGATTATGCCCCAGACCGTTGAAGCCATTGACCATGCGCGTGAAGCCGGCTGCCCGATTGTGGTTGCGCTGAATAAGTCCGACCTGCCGCATGCGAACCCGCAGAAAGCCATGATGCAGCTGCAAAAACTGGAGTTAGTCCCGGAAGAATGGGGCGGTAAAACGATTTGCATCAAAGTCTCCGCCAAGACCGGGGACGGCATTGACAAACTGCTTGAAATGCTGCTGCTTGAAGCCGAAATTCTGGATCTCAAAGCCAATCCTGACCGCCTGGCGACCGGCGTGGTGATCGAAGGGCATTTGTCGCGCGGCAGCGGCGCGGTCTCGACAGTCATTGTGCAAAACGGCACACTCAAAGTCGGTGACACGGTGCTTTGCGGCACTTCCACCGGCCGCGTCCGTGCTTTGCGCAATCATCTGGGAAAGGCGATTGCGGACGTGCCGCCGGGGCATTCGGCGGAAGTCATGGGCCTCGACAGCGTGCCGGAGGCCGGTGAAAAATTTATTGTGGTCGAAGATGAAAAGGTCGCGCGTAAAATGGCCGAGCAGGGCATTCTGGAAAAACGCGCCAATCAAATGCGCGGCGCCAAGCACTTGTCGCTTGAAGATCTTTATAACCGTATTTCCGAAGGCAACTTCAAAGAACTTAAAATTGTGGCCAAGGCCGACGTGCAGGGGTCTGTGGAAGCGCTGCAGCAGTCGCTCGGGAAAATCGTTTCAGCCAAATGCGGCGTGCGCATTATTCACGGCGGTATCGGCGGCATCAATGAATCCGACGTCATGCTTGCAGCCGCCTCCGATGCCATTATCCTCGGCTTTCACGTCAAGGCAGACGCCAAAGCGCAGGGCGTTGCGGAAAAAGAAGGCGTGGACATCCGCTATTACAACATCATCTACGAAGCCATCGAAGACGTCAGCAAGGCCATGGAAGGGCTGCTTGAGCCGACGTACAAAGAAGTCATCGACGGCCGGGCCCAAATCCGCAAGATTTTCAAATCTTCCAAGGCTGGCACCATCGGCGGCACGATGGTCACCAAAGGCAAGATCACGCGCCAAAATTCCGTGAGAGTTTTGCGCGATCATGTGGTGGTCTTCGACGGCAAACTTGCGGCGCTCAAGCGTTTCAAGGATGACGTTCGCGAAGTCGCCGAAGGACACGAATGCGGCCTTTCCTTCAAAGGATTCGACGATATTCAGGAAGGCGATCAGATCGAAAGCTACCGCATGGATAAAATCGCCACTAAGCTGTAAGGTTGTGTCTGAGTTCCCCCCCCTCTTAATCTCCCCCCGGAGAGCACGGGGGGGAGAAATAAAAAAAGTTCTACTATTTCCTCCCCCGTGCTTTTCGGGGGAGGATTAAGGTGGGGGAAAACAGTATAACCCCGCACACAGCGTTAAACTTTAAGCCTGTAGAGGCCAGGCATGCCTGGCCTCTACAGGCTTACCCTTTGAGGGACAGGTTCCAAAAACATCCGGGCCTGTCTTTGAACTTCTTCACAAGGAAATGGTATGCAGGGAAAAAGAATCGAACGTGTGGCCCATCTGCTGCAAATGGAATTGAGCCAGTTGATCGTGACCCGGCTCAAAGACCCGGGGCTTGGGTTTTTGACCGTGACGCAGGTGGTCATGCCTCCGGATTTAAAGTCCGCCATCGTGTATTTTAGTGTCATCGGGGATGCTAAGGCCCGCGAGCGCACGACGGCGGCTTTAGAGCGCGCCCGCGGCTATCTGCAGCGCGAGACCGCCCTGTCTTTGAAACTCCGCTATACGCCCGTCCTGCAGTTCCGCTACGATGACTCATTCATCGAAGGCGTCAAAGTGGATAGAATCCTGCATGAACTCAAGCAAAAGGAGGCCGCTCCCAGCCATGAAGCGCCTTCCGAAGAAAACAGCTAAGACTTCCCTGAAAAATTTTTGCACTGCGTTGAAGCGCCAGCGCCGTTTTCTTCTGGCCTGCCATGTGGCGCCTGAAGGCGATGCCATCGGCAGCCTGCTTGCCGTGCAGTCGCTGCTGCGGCGCCTTGGAAAGCAAACGCGGGTCGTTAACGAAGACGCTTTTCCCGAACGCCTGCCGTGTTTGTCTTCAAAAACTTGGAACCGCGCGGGCCAGGTCAAAAAAAAGCCCGGCTATTTTGACGCGCTGGTCACGACCGATTGCCCGACGCTTGCGCGCATCGGCAAAGTCCGCGGATTGATCGGGCCCGAAAC
>JAHFHF010000009.1:45921-62762 GCA_023247055.1 Candidatus Omnitrophota bacterium | reverse complement strand
CCGGGGCGGCGTTCCTTAAACTCATCGATCAGCACCGTGGTGGAGTACGGCACTTCTTCCATCATTTTACGGAATATTTTCTCACGGATGATTTCAATGACAAACGTGCGTTCCTGCTGGTCTGAAATAATGTCTTCGGGAAAATGCGGCTCCCCCTCAGGCAGAAGTTCCAGGGTTCTCTGGATTAAAACATCCATCTGGATCCCTTTTTGGGCCGAGACCGGAATGTAATCGGCAAAGACCTTTGTAGCATGGTAACGCTCCAGCACCGGAAGGATGTCGGGCTTGGGATAGCGGTCCACTTGCCCGACGATGAGAATGGCCGGAAGGCCGGAAGCTTTGACTTTCTCCAGAATCTGTTCCTCGATGGGATGGACTTTGCCCGGCAGCACCATCATGTAAATCAGATCCAGGCCTTCGAGCGCCTTATCGATTTCGCCCATCATCCAGTGGCCCAGAGAATCCTGCGGCTTGTGAATGCCCGGCGTATCCAGATAAACAATCTGGCCCTGCGGCAGGCTGAGAATGCCCCGGATGACGCCCCGCGTGGTCTGCGGTTTGGCGGAAATGCCTGAAAGCTTTTCGCCCACCAGCGCATTGAGCAGCGTCGATTTACCGACATTGGGGCGGCCAAAAATGCCGGCAAACCCTGATTTTCTTGCGCTCATAAGGACTCCTTGGTGGTTTCAGGCTGCGCTGTTTTTTCTTTGTCTCCGTGGTTTTTCCCCGGGAGTTCAAGCATTTCCATTCGCGGCACCGGAACGATGGATGCGATTTTTTCGATACTGCCGACAAAAAGGCCGGGGGTTTCACGCACCAATGACTCGGTCTGGGAAGCAATCTGCTCTGCGCCGTTGGTAAAAAACTGGATCCCTCGCACGGTTTTCTGACGCAAGGCCTCCTGAAACGCCTCATTAAACGCCTCGCCTGAGCCCAGGCTGGGGCTTGAAATCTCCCCTTCCAAAGGCACGTTGAGCCGCAGTCTTTTTTCACTTTCCACGAAGCGCACCCAGGTTTTGACCGGCATGCCCCAAATGGTTCCGCTGAGCGAACGGCGTGATTTCAAATCCAGATCTTTAAGCACAAGCGTATTATGCGACCGCAGGTTACGCCGCAGGCAAATCACGTGCGTATCTAAATCATAACTGCCGCTTTGGAGATTAACGGGCAAGCCGCTCCATAAATGTTCGTAGTCGATGACTGAACCGTTGCGGACCTTGCCTGAGAGATCAAAACTGATTTGATATGTTGCAAAACTAGCGTGCCCCTTGACTTCAACGGGTACAGGATGCCTTTCCCCGATCAGGCCTTTGAGAAAAACCTCCTCATCCAGTTTCTCAGGCTGCGGGTCCGGCCAGATCAGGCCGGACAGATGGCCGTGAATACTGCGAAAGTAATATTTGCGCTCCGGTTTGCCGCCGCCGTATTGATGGTATAGAAATTCACCCTCGCGGATATTGATGCGGTCAATCAAAAGGTTCCATTTTTTTTCATGCGAAAGAAAACTGAATGCGCCGGCCGTTGCAGGCCGGCGGTGCGATTTGATCCAATGCCACCACATCTTCACGTTGTTAGAAACGTCCTCTTGCGTGAGTTTGCGCTCAATCACGTAAACCGGCCGGTAGAGTTCTATTTTCTGGATACGGATGTTTTTATTTAAAAGCTGCGGCCAATCGGGACGGAAACGCAGCTGCGCCACGAACAAATGCGGCCGTTGGACGAAACCTTCCTGATTATGAAAACGGAGGTTCGTAACTGTGACTTCCCCGCTGCCCCAGTCGAGGTCGAGATTGTCCATCGTGACCCGCATGTTAAACAGCAGGCTCAGCCGCAGAGCCAAGGCCGGACGCGCGAGCCGGGGAATCATGAGCGCCCCGCAGACCATCAAGGCCGCGAACAGAATGAATAAAATGCGGCGCCGGACGAGTTTTTGAGGTTTTAGTTTATCGGCCATGAAGTCATTCCCGCGCACGCTGAAATCCTAGGAGTTTCTGAATGAAGACGTCAATTTCTTCAAAGGTGTTGTAAAAATGCGGCGCCACGCGCAGGCCGGGACCACGCGCTGAAACGTAAATGCCCCGGGCTAAAAGTTTTTTAGCGGCCCGCTGTGCGTTAGGATAACGGAAGACCGTAATGGCGGAACGCGCTTCAGGAGCAGAGATGACTTCAAAACCAGCCGCGCTCAGGCGCTCCTGTGCAAACGCTGAAAGTTCGAGAACGCGCTTTTCAATGCGCTCCATGCCGATGTCTTTGAGGTATTTGAGTGCCGCACCCAGCGCAAAAATGACCGGGAATCCCGGACAGCCCCATTCATAGCGCCCTGCATCGCTGCGCAGATCAAGCTTGCGGTTATCCATGCGTTCCGGGTGCTGCATGCTGCGCCAGCCTGCGCCTTGCGGCTTGAATTTTTTGAGCCATTTTTCACGTACATACAAAAGCCCGCAGCCGTAACCGGCCATCAGCCATTTGTAGCTGTTCGTGCAAAGAAAGTCCGCCTGCCATTTTTCGACATCCGCCTGCAGCGCTCCCAGCCCCTGCGTCGCATTGACAACAAGGTAGCGGCCTTTTTTCAAACGGCCTAGCGTTTCCAAATCCTGCCGGTAACCGCTGGCATATTGCACCCAACTCGCAGCGACGGTGCGCACCCCCGGCGTCAATTTTTTCTTTAAACCTTCTAAAAGCACGCGGCCGTCTTCGTCTTTTTGCCAAACCAAATCCGCTTTGCGCCACAGCCAGGGCAAGGTGGTGGATGGAAATTCCGCAGTATTGGTCAGGACTTTACCCTCACCCGCCAGAAGCTCGGCAATCAGGTTCATGCCGTGCGAAGTGCTGGTCGTAAATGCAATTTCTTCGGGTTTCGCGTTGATAAACGCGGCGGCTTGCCGGCGGACTTGTTCGCGTTGAACGACCCATTCTGGCCAGGAGGCGTCCGCCCGTTCGAGATGGGTCTGGGCATAACGCTGATAGGCTTCGGCGACAGGGCGCGGTACCGGACCGGCCGAAGCGTGATCCAAATAGACCGTGCGCTTGGTAATGGGAAAATCACTGCGGATTTTTTGCCAGAAGGAACTCATAGGTAATCAAGAAGACGCTGGGTTTATGCGCTTCTCCGTATTCTGTTTCCTCACGACTCAAGACTGACGACTTTCTTAATACCGCGCAACCGTCGAATCGATTTTGAGCGACCAGTGATCAATGCCGCCCGAAACATTTTTAAGATTTTTGAAGCCTTTGGATTTTAAAAATTCAAGCGCTCTGCGGCTGCGGCCGCCGTGATGGCAGTGCGCCACCACTTCTTTGTCCTTCAGCGCCTCCAGTTCCTCGATCCGCGCGGGCAGCTGAGCCAGCGGGATCAGTTTTGCGCCGGGAATGGAAGCGATTTCGTATTCGAATTTTTCACGAACATCCAGAAAAATAAAATCTTCCTTGCCGTCGAGTTTGGCTTTGAGAGCCTCGACGCTTAATTCGGAAATAGCATCGTCGGCAGGGCCTCCCCGGCCCATGCCGCAAAACTGCTCATAATCAATCAGCTGCTTGATCGTCGCATGGGGCCCGCACATCGGGCAGGCAGGATCTTTTTTGAGTTTCAATTCGCGGAATGTCATTTGCAGCGCATCATAAACCATCAGGCGGCCGACCAGCGTGCGGCCGATGCCGACAATCAGCTTGATGGCTTCCGTAGCTTGAATGAGCCCAATGACGCCCGGCAGAATTCCAAGCACCCCGCCCTCAGCGCAGCTCGGCACCAGGCCCGGAGGCGGCGGTTCGGGATAAAGACAGCGGTAACACGGCCCTTCATCCGCCTTGAAAACCGTGGCCAGCCCGTCAAAGCGAAAAATCGAACCGTAAATATTGGGTTTGCCAAGAAGCACACACGCATCATTCGTCAAATAGCGCGTGGGAAAATTGTCCGTGCCGTCAATGATGACGTCGTAATCTTTCATGATCTGCAGGGCATTGGCAGAACTAAGGCGTGTGGGGTATTTGACGACTTTGGTATCCGGATTCATCTGGCGGATACGTTTTTCGGCAGAATCAATTTTGGGTTTTCCGACTTCATCGTTGGTATGAATAATCTGACGTTGCAGATTCGATAAATCGACTACGTCAAAATCCACCAGGCCGAGGGTGCCGACGCCCGCGGCGGAAAGATAAAGGCCGAGGGGTGAACCCAAGCCGCCTGTGCCGATCAAAAGCACTTTGGAATCAAGCAGCTTGCGCTGCCCTTCTTCACCGATTTCCGGCAGGATGAAGTGGCGGCTATAGCGTTTGAGCTGGTCTGACGTAAAATCCATGGTCTGTTTTCCTTCCTTCACAAAAGTCCTTCTTGAAATAACGGTTCCCGGCGGAACAAGTCCCGCAGCTGCGCGGCCTGCTGAATGCGCAGGCACGGTTCTTGGGAAGCCTTTAAATTTTGCTCGACCTGATCGCGGGTTTTGGCTCCGGGAATCACGGTAGAAACCGCACTATGGTCCAAAATGAACTCCAGCGCGGCTTGCGCCAGCGTCAGGCGGCCCGTGCTCAAAACCGGCCGCAGGCGCTCAATTTTTTTCAAATCGATTTCTTTTTTTGCGCGCGTCCAGCGCCGGCGGTGATCTTCTTTGTGAAACTCGTGATCCGCCGACGTGTATTTGCCGCTCAAAAGCCCGCATGCGAGCGGCTCACGCACGAGCATGCCTATTTTGCGCGCGGCCGCTTCGGCGAAAACCTTGCCGGCCATGCGCTGGTCAAGCAGGTTAAACATCACCTGAAGCGCATCCACGCGGCTGTCTTGCATGGCCGCCAGCGCCTCTTCTTCCTTGTGCACTGAAATTCCGATGAAACGGATTTTGCCCTGCGCTTTGAGTTTTGCAAGCGCGCCGACCGCATCCCCCTGCAGGATCAAATCCAGATTGGGGTTGTGCAGCTGATAAAGATCAATCGAATCGAGGTTCAACCGCTTGAGCGACTGCTCACAAGCAAACGGCAGATACGCCGGATCAAAATTCTTGCGGCTTCCGCCATGATAAAAATCCCAGCCGGCTTTGGTCGCCACGACAAATTCGCCGCGCGAAATCGTTTTAAAAAACCGCCCAAGCAGCTCTTCGCTGTGCCCATTGCCGTAGGTATCAGCCGTGTCAAAAAAATTGACGCCATGCTCACGCGCTGCCTGCAGAGCATCGAGCGATTCTTCATCCTGCGTCGGGCCATAGCCTGAACCGCCGATGGCCCAGCTTCCGAATCCGATTTCAGAAACAAACAGGCCGGTGCGGCCCAGCGGGCGGGTCTTCATTCGATTTCCAGACCATAGGGGAAATGCATGTTTACCCGCCGTGCTTTTTGGAGGGCCTGTTCCTTACAAAGCCTCGTTAATAATTTCCTGAATGGCTTCCTGCGACTGAAATCCGACAAGGCGCGTGACTTCCTGGCCGCCCTTGAAAAGAATCAGCGTGGGAATACCCTGAATGCCGAATTTCTGCGGCGTACCCTGGTTTTCGTCCACATTCATTTTCCCGACGACAATCTTGCCGTCATTGGCTTTGGCCACCCGGTCAATGACCGGCGCCAGCATGCGGCAGGGCCCGCACCACTCGGCCCAAAAATCCACCAAGACAGGCTGCGAACTGGCCAAAACATCGGTCTGAAAATTATTGTCGCTGAAAATTTTTTCACTCATAAACATCTCCTCGGGTTGAACGTAAGAAATAAGGGCAGTTTCAAAGAAAACAGACCTTTATGATACATAGCCCTTCCGTATTTGTCCAGATGGCCCGCCCAGACCTCTACGGTAAGATTTTAACTTGAGTTTGGCACTTTTTCCCTCTCCCCTGTGGGGAGAGGGTTAGGGTGAGGGGAAATTCAAGCGATCATCCCCCTCATCCTGACCTTCTCCCCACAGGGGGAAGAAGGAATTCCTGAAAAATGCCAAACTCGAGGTTTTAATATGAGTCAACTGGGGAGGCCTAGGGAAAACGGAACTCGATTTGCGGTTCTTACCCCATCTGTCATTCCCGCATGCTTTAGGCGGGGAATCTAGATCCCCGACCTGCCTGGCCGGCAGGCAAGCAAAGACATTCGGGGATAACCCCCTGTTAAATTAAACCCGCTTTGGCTTGCAGCCGTGTCCTTACCTGCCCAGAGCCAAACGGGCCTCTTGGAGGACATCGATGTCCGTTTCCCGGGCTAAAAGGGCTTCCAAAGCCCGGAAAGCAGGCTCTCCCCCCAATTGCCCTAAACCCCAGGCGGCATGCTGCCTTACCAGAGGCGCTGGATCTTGCAGGGCCCGCACAAGGTAGGGTACGGCCGCCGGATCGCCGGAATTTCCCAAAACCAGGCAGGCATTGCGCAGCATTTGTTTGCGGCCCGCGCGCAAAAGGGCCGTGCCGCAGAATTTTTTTTCGTATTCGCTGTTGGATCGGATTTCAAACAACTCCGCCACATCCAAGGCCGGCCCCGCGCCTGCGGCCGGCAAAAATTCTTTCCAGCGGCTTTCCTGCGACTTGGAAGTAAACGGACAGACCACCAGGCATTCGTCACAGCCAAAAATCCAGTCTTTGATATACGGCCGCAATTCGCGGTCAATCGCGCCTTTGTGCTCAATCGTCAGGTAGGCAATGCAGCGCCGCGCGTCCATGCGGTAATCTTGGTCCAGCGCGCCCGTCGGGCAAGCGGTCTGGCAGTGATTACAAGTCCCGCATGTGCCCGGTTCCGGCGCATCGTCGGTCAGTGCCAGATTGGTTGCGATTTCGGAAAGAAAAAGCCACGGCCCAAAGCGCGGATTTAAAATACCGGTGTGTTTTCCCGCGAACCCGAAACCCGCCTGCACGGCAGCATAGCGTTCCGGTACAGGCTGCGTATCCACGCAGGACTTGGCCTTAAAATCTGGGCCTGCGTGTTGGCGGATGGTTCCAATCAAAGCCGCATGTTTTTCCCGGATGACCCCGTGATAGTCCCGGCCCCAGGCATAACGTGCTATACGGCCGGAAAGCGTGACGCGTGACGCAGGGCGCGTGGCGCGTTCACCGCTGTAATAATTCACCCCCAAAACAATCAGGCTTTTAATTTCGCCGAACTCCTGTTCGAAGCGCGCGCGGCGCAGACGGAATTCCTCTAAGTATTTCATCGAGCCATGGCGGCCCTCGGCCACCCAAGCGGCAATGGCTTCTTCTCCGGCTTCCAGCGATGCAGGTCTGACAATACCCACGGTGTCAAAACCGGCTTGCAGGGCCGCGGCCTTGATGCTTTGCGAAAGAATTTCTGCCTGGGTTTGCATAAAAAATTTAACGCGGGATCAGCGGCTTAACCGTGGTTTTGGGCTGCAGCGGTTCTTTGACGCCGCGACGCGGACACAAAAGTAGAATTTCGCAGTTCGCACAGTCGGGTTTGCGGGCAAAACAGCGGCTGCGGCCGTGCGTAATCATCAGGTGCGAGTAATCCGTCCAATCTTTTTCCGGCACCAACTGCGTCAGTTCAGCTTCGATTTTGACCGGGTCCAACTGGCGCGTCAGATCCAAACGGTTATTCAGACGGATCATGTGCGTATCGACGGCCATCCCAGGAACATCAAAGGCATTTCCCAGTACCACGTTCGCGGTTTTACGGCCGACGCCCGGCAGGCTCAGCAGTTCTTCCATCGTGCGCGGCACTTCGCCGCCAAACTGTTCCAGAATCCGGCGCGCGGCGCCCTGGATATTTTTGGCCTTGTTCTGGTAAAAGCCCGTGGACCGGATGACTTCCTGCAGTTCCTGGAGGTCCGCTCCGGCATAATCCGCCGCTGTTTTATATTTTTTAAAAAGTGCCGGCGTGACCTTATCGACGCGCGCATCCGTGCATTGGGCGGAGAGAATCACAGCCACCAGTAATTCCAGGGGGTTGGCATGCGTGAGAGCGCAGCCTAAATCCGGATAGGCCTTGCGCAGGCGACGGATCATGGCCAAAATGCGTTTTCGTTTTTCTTTGAAAGATTCAGGCATGGCGTTATTATACAGGTTGTTATGCAAAAAATGCGCGCAGTCATCTTTAGAAAGCACGGCACCCCCGGGGAATTGGAGTACACCTACGTTCCCAAACCCAAACCCGGGCCCGGCGAAGTCCTGATCAAAGTGCGGGCCTGCGCCCTTAATCACCTGGACCTTTGGGCCCTGGGCGGCATGCGCGGTGTGTCGATTCCCCTGCCGCACATTCTCGGCTGTGATATCGCCGGCGAAGTCGCGGCGCTCGGCCCCGGCGTCCGTAAAATTCGGCTAAACAAACGCGTCGTCGTGGCACCCGGCGTCAGCTGCGGGCACTGCGGCTATTGTAAAAGCGGCTGGGACAGTCTTTGCGCCAAATATCAAATTCTGGGGCTGCAGCGCAGCGGCGGATATGCGCAATATGCCGTGGTGCCGGCCCATAATGTAATCCGGGTTTCCAAAAAACTTTCTTACGAAAAATGGGCCGCGATACCGCTCGTCTTTCTGACGGCCTGGCACATGCTCGTTACGCGCGCAGGCCTGCAAAAGGGCGAAACGGCCCTGATTCATGCGGCCGGCAGCGGCGTAGGCAGCGCAGGCCTGCAAATCGCCAAATACTTAGGCGCTAAAACCGTGACCACGGTCGGCAGCGACAAAAAAGCCGCACGCGCCAAAATGCTGGGGGCCGATCATGTGATCAATTACCAAAAAAAAGAATTTCACGAAGAAGTTCAGACCTGGACCAAGATGCGCGGCGTTGATGTCGTGCTAGAACACATCGGGCCGGAAACTTTTCCAAAAAGCGTAGCGTGTCTGGCCAAAAAAGGACGCCTCGTGACCTGCGGAGTCACCAGCGGGCCTTCGACCCCGTTGGATATCCGTTATGTCTTTGCCCGCCAGCTTTCCATTCTGGGCTGTTACATGGGCGGCATGGCCGAATTGCATAAAGTCATCCGGCTCGTTGAAAAAGGCAAATTGAAACCGGTGGTCGACGAAATCTTCCCCCTGCGCGAGGCTCAAAAAGCCCTGACTCGAATGCAAGATCGCGCCCATTTCGGCAAAATCATCCTGACCCCCGATCATTCGGATTAATTTAAAAAATGACTATTTCTTCTGTTTGTCATCTTGAGCCCGGCGAAGCTTTAGTGAAGGGCGAAGGATCTCGTTCTGAGATTCTTCGCTTCGCTCAGACAAAGCCTGAGGTCTATTGAAACGGCCACGCCGGGTCCTTTCCGGGATCCTGCTGATGCTGTATTCCTCGTGCGCCTTTTCTCTCATGGCGCTGTGCGTTAAATCGGCCAGCCCCGTTCTGCCGAGTTATGAAATTGTCTTTTTTCGCAGCCTGCTCGGCCTGCTCATGACCTGGGCGGTCATCCGCCGCAAAAATATCCGGCTGACTAAAGATTCCTGGCGGCACTTGATGCTGCGCGGCCTCAGCGGCTTCGCCGCGCTCCTGCTTTATTTTTACACCTTGACCCGCCTGCCGCTCGGCACCGCCGTCCTGCTCAACTACACCTCGCCTGTTTTTTCGACACTTTTGGCCATGATTTTTTTGAATGAACGGCCCAATGCGCTGCTGGGCGGCATGACGCTGATGGCTTTTGCGGGGATTTACTTTCTGGTGGACCGGCCCGAAATCACAGATCAGGCCGCGGTTTGGACGGGCCTGCTTTCAGCCCTATGTGCGGGCGTGGCTTACGTTTCCATCCGGGCCATCAAACACCGCGAATCGCCCTTCGTAATTATTTTTTATTTTACGGTGATCTCGACTGTGGGGTCGCTCTTTTTTCTGCCGCGCGGTTTTGTCTGGCCGGGTCTGGCGGAATGGCTGGCGATTGCAGGCATTGGCGTATTTTCGTACTACGGGCAGCTTTGGCTGACGATTTCCCTGCGGCGCATTCCCGCTTCGCTGGCCGTGCCTTTTTCGTACTTAACGCCGCTCTTGTCTTTTTTCTACGGATTTCTTTTTTGGCGCGAACATCTGAGCGTCAAAGAAATGGCCGGGGCCTTCATGATCATTGCATCCGGGTCGTTGATTTCTTGGCTGGGCCACACACGCGAAGGAAAAACTGCTGTTAAAAATTGACACTGTGTATGAATCCCCCCTCCTGCCTCCCCCCGAAGAGCACGGGGGGAGAAAAACACAAATCAATTTTTGTCTCCTCCCCCGTGCTTTCCGGGGGAGGATTAAGGTGGGGGAAAACGCAGAATGAACCTACACACGTCGTTAGACTCTAAGGCACACGAGGTTCAGCAGGTTCTGTGCCCTTGATCGCGATAAACAGATAGGCCGTGGTCACCAGAAAACTGCCGGCAGGTCCAAAAGGTAACGACGTTAGGGCGGGGATGATAAGCTGCAAACTCTGGATCAACGCGGCCGGCGTCAATGCAAAGCAGGCGAGAGTCCAAAGATGGCTGTAATGCAGGGGTTCCCGGCGGCTCATGTTGATTAAGAGAGCTACCCACGAATAAAAAAGCGCGGCCAGAATTTTCCAAATTAAAAGGCCCGCAAAAATGGCCAGGATAAAAACCGCCGTAAGCCCGGGCTTGATGCGTTGATAAAAACTCCCGAGGGTCTCCGGCCGTATCTCAAACGGCTGCATGGCTTGCTTATTGCCAAGCTGAGTTACGTCGTAAGTTTTAAGTTCGGTGCGGCCGGGCTGCCGCATGTAAACGGTCTGTGACGTGACAAAAATACTGTTCTCGCCCATGTCCCCCGCCTGGATTTCTTTGCGCGTCATATCAAATTGGGCCAGCGGGCCAAATTGCGGATGCACCAGTGCAAAGGACGTGCGGTCTTTCATGGAAAGGCCTGCAGGAGTCCACTGCAAAACAGGCATTTCGGATTGCAGCCAGACGACAAAACGGTCAGCCGCGGGCAGCAGGCGTGTATTGACCGCAAAAAATGCGGCCAGCAGCATCAACGCCGAAAGGTAAGCCAGATAAGTAAACCCCTTGCCCGGTCCTGCCAGAGCGGCACGGCGGTAAAAATCGCGGCTGAAGAGCGCGAAAAAAGGGGCGGTGAGAATCTTCATGTTACTTGCGGAAAATTTTGAGGATGCGCAGGCGAATCATGCCCGCAGGAATAGTAATCTCAGCAATTTCCTCGACCATCTTGCCAAGAATGCCCTTGCCAATCGGCGACGTGATCGAAATTTTGCCCGCGGCAAAATCTGTCTCGTCCTGGGACACGAGCGTGTATTCAATAATTTCCTGGGAGTCTTCGTTGCGCATTTCGATGGTCATGCCGAGCAGAGCCTTGTCGGTCGGCACATCGCTGATCTCGACGATTTCAGCACGCGCCAGACGCTCTTGCAGCATGCCGATGCGGGTCTCGAGCTGCTGCTTGGCCATTTTGGCCGCATCATATTCGGCATTTTCGCGCAGATCACCGTGCGCGCGGGCTTTTTCAAGCATGTCCGCCACTTCACGGCGCTTTTTACCCGCCAGATAATTGAGTTCCTGCGATAACTTTTCGTAGCCTTCCTTCGTCAAAATCACACGTTCCATAAATCTAAACTCCCTTAAGCCCCGACGTAACGGGCATATAAACTTTTGGCCTGCCCTGCGTCTTCGGTGCCTTTGACAATGGCGCGGCCGTTGGTAAAAACCATGATTTCAAACGGCGCGGGATGAATGCTGCAAACGTAATCATTGTACTCGACGGGTACTTGCCCGGCAAGTTTTTCGGCCATTTTTTTAAAGTCCAGATTCACGGCCGGCCCGCCCTGAATTTGAACGGCATTACGCCCGCACATCTTAACCGTTTCCATCATGCGGCCGCTTTCGAGAAATGGATAAACAGCGCTGCGGCAGCCTTCGCACGGCACAGCCGCAGGAGTAACACCGTGAAACGATTTGCGCCAGAGATCCATGCGCCAAAGTTGCCGGTCCACGGCTAAAGGACCCGCGGTCAAAAATTTTAAAGCTTCCGTCACCTGAAATGACGCCACAAGATGCGAAGCCGCGGCTAAAACACCCGCCTGATCGCAGGTCTCACGTTCCCCGGCCGGCGGCGGTTCCGGAAAAAGGCAGCGCAGGCACGGCCCGCTGCCGGGCAAAACCGCATAGCAAGTCCCTTCGGTGCGAATGACTCCGCCATAAATCCAAGGAATCCGGTTTTTAAGCGCGTAGTCATTGAGCAAATAGCGCGTTTCATAATTGTCCGTGCCATCGATAACGATGTTCACACCAGCCAGCATATCGCCGATCGTCTCCGGATTAAGGTCGGAAGCAAAGGCATCGATCTGAATATCGCGGTTGACGTCCGCCAATTTTTGCCGCGCTAAAACAGCCTTGGGCAAATTCAGGGCCAGGTCTTTTTCATCATAGAGCGTCTGCCGCTGAAGATTGTTCATCTCCGGAAAATCGCGGTCAATCAGCACCACGCGGCCCACGCCGGCCCGCACCAGCAAATTGGCGGAAACCGAACCTAGCGCGCCAAGCCCCACCACTGCCGCGCAGGCCTTCTGCAATTTGGCCTGCCCTTCCTTACCGATTTGCGGTACCCGCCATTGGCGGTCATATCGCGAAAAATCAGGTGTGCGGCGTGAGTCTTGAGTCATGGGTTAGTCATCAGTCTTCAGTTGTCAGTCGTGGGCAAATCAGGAATCTGGATTTTTTTGTAGTGGCAATTCATGAATTGCCACTCCCTGTGTCGATCGCTTAATGTTTTTATTCGTAGAGTGAGGCTCCGTGAGCCGCCTAGAATTCGTCATTGCTATCTTCCCCGTTGTCATCCTGATCCGCCTGTGCCTGCCTGTACTCAAGTCAGGTCACAGGACGGAGAAGGATCTCAGCCTCTGAATTATATCGTGTCCCCGGAATCACAAACTATCCACCTCTTTTTTGGGGTCAGTAACCGCAATTTTTTCTCTAACCTTTTGCCATGTTCTAGCCGCTCCCTTAACCACATTGATGGAGTACCAATCGATTCCATCCATGTTTCTGAAAACAATTCCTTTCCGCGTGTCAAGAATGGCGATTTGATTTTCACTCGTTCCAAGTTGATAGCGCCCATTTTGCACATAAGCACTAAACAGCGAGACGTGGTTTTTTTATTTACCATTTTTTATTCCTAATTGGAGCGCCCCGCCATCACGGCAATTAATTCGGCTGTCGTATACACCTGTACTCTGCTCTGCCGCTTTATCCCCTTATCATTGGACCAAAGCGGTATTCTTTTCCAAAGGGCCAAAGCAAGATAAGGTGCGTCCTCCGGATGGGCCGCTAACCCGAATGCCTCGGGCATACTAACGCTATATTGTTCAGCCTCGACGGTGCGGATGGAATGCGTCAACTGATCAAAAATCAAACGTATCTGCGGCTTAGAAAGGCCGATCCGTTTCTGCAAAGATACATTGTGTGTGAGATGGCGTTCCGTCTCGATTAAAAGATGTTCCGGGGCAAAAAGGTCAAGTCTGGGATCAAGAAGCAGTTCGCGGGTAATAGCGCCTCGGCCAAATCCAGCCAATAAAATATTGGCGTCGATAACCAGCTGCACGATTTACCGCTTTTTATGCTTCTTGAGTACGGCTTTTTTGATGGGCGCCGCATAAACTTCAGCATCGGGCTCAGACAATTTACTGCTCGCCAGAAGCCGGTTCATTTTTTCAAGCATCATCGTCTTTTCATAAATGGCCTGCCGCGCAACTTCAGACCAATTAATTTCTCTAAAGTGATCCATCTTTGCTTTTAAATCTGCTGATAATGCTAATGTCATATTTGGCATAGGAACCTCCACGAGATAAGTATACTACGCGTATACACATATTGCAAATATTATACGTGAAGCTCAGGCCGAAATATTTATGCAGCACCGCTTTAAATTACGTCAAGCTTTTGTCAAGTTTTACGTCAAGCGGCTTAGACTGCCCCCGAAGAACACGGGGGGAGGAATAGAATTCCGGAGTCCTTTAGTCTATCTCCACCTCAAGGCTCTCGACTGAAGACTGACGACTATACTTCGACGAATTGATAGGAGCTGTCCACGAGGCAGGGCTCGTAGCCGGCGTCGCGGATGAGGCGTTCGAGTTCTTCGCGGCTAAGGTCGAGCGGGGTTTCCGAGCCGGCGTCATGCACGATTTTTTCGTTCAGGTTGGTGCCGCCCAAATCATCGATGCCGAAGGAGAGCGAGACCTGGCCCATTTTTAAGCCTGTCGTGATCCAGTGAGCCTTGATGTGCGGGATGTTGTCGAAGAGCAGGCGCGAAATCGCATACACTTTGAGGTCGAGAAAACCGCCCGCTTCGCCAATGCGGCCCATGGGCGTATTTTCCGCATTGTAAGCCAGCGGAATAAACGAATAAAAACCGCGGGTTTCGTCCTGCAGAGCGCGCAGGCGCAGCACATGGTCGACGCGGTCTTCATCGGTTTCGACGTGGCCGTAGAGCATCGTGGCATTGGTCCTGAGGCCCAGCCGGTGCGCGGTCTTATGGATCTCAAGCCATTCATCTCCTGAAATTTTTTCATGGCAAATTTTGCGCCGCGTCACCGGACTGAAAATTTCAGCGCCGCCGCCGGGCATGCCGTCCAGGCCTGCATTTTTGAGTTCAACGAGAATGTTCTCCGGTGTCAACCCTGTGCGTTTGGACAGGTCATCGATTTCGGGCGCGGTCAACGCCTTGATATAAATGGACGGACTTACGCTGCGGATGCTGCTGAAAAGTCCGGTGTAATAATCGAGGCCTAAGTCCGGGTTATGGCCGCCGACGATGTGGACTTCGTTGATCTGCCATGCTTCGATAGCTTTGCGGACTTTGTCCGTAATTTCCTGGACTGAAAACGTATAGCCCCCCTCTTCGCCGGGCCGGCGTGAAAACGCGCAGAAAAGACAGCGCAAGGTGCACACATTCGTGTGGTTCATATGCAGGTTGATGGAATAAAAAACGCGCTTGCCGTTCAAACGGGTGCGGACCATTTGCGCAAGGCTGCCCAGCAGCGGAAGATTGTTGGATTTGTAGAGCCGGACGCCGTCTTCAAAACTCAGGCGTTCGCCGGCCTGGACTTTATCGTAAATGTCCGCGAAAGGTTCGTAGGCGGAACGGGAGAAGGACATATCAAATCGCAGGCGGTATGGAATCAGGACGGCGGGTTTTAATTTCTTCGAACAATTGGTCAACCAGGGCTTTTTCGTCCACCACGCGGCGCTGCTTGCCGTCGATATAAATCATACCTTTGTCTTTGCCGCCGGTGATGCCAAAATCGGATTCATGCGCTTCGCCGGGGCCGTTGACCACACAACCCAAGACGGAAATCGTCATGGGTTCTTTGAGTTTCATGGCCCGGTCTTCGACTTCACCGGCCAGCTTGAACACATCGACTTCGGCGCGGCCGCAGCTTGGGCAGGAAACTACGCGTACGCCCTTGCGGAAACCGAGCGCTTCGAGAATCATTTTGCCGACTTTGATTTCTTCGGTCGATTCCGTCGTGAGAGAAACACGCACCGTATCGCCAATGCCGTCATTGAGCAGTGCCCCGATACCGATGGCGCTGTAAATACTGCCGCGCTGCAGCGTACCGGATTCGGTTACACCCAGGTGCAGCGGATAATCAAAACGCTGGCTGGCCAGGCGGTAGGCTCGGATCATGGTTGGCACTTCTGAGGCTTTGAGCGAAACGATGATGTCGTGGAAATCCAGTTCTTCCAAGATACGAATATGCCGCAAAGCGCTTTCGACCAGCGCTTCCGGCGTCGGGCCGAACTGCTGCATCAGGTCTTCTTCCAGCGAGCCGGAATTGACGCCGATGCGGATTGGCACCTTGCGTTCTTTGGCCTTGCGCACAATTTCAACGGTGCGTTCTTTCTTGCCGATATTGCCCGGATTAAGGCGCAATTTATCCACGCCTTCATCAAGCGCGATCAGCGCAAAACGGTGATTGAAATGAATGTCGGCAATCAGCGGAATTTTAATGCGGGAACGGATCTTTCCCAGCGAACGGGCGTCCTGCTCGGTGGGACAGGCCACGCGCACAAGCTCGCAGCCGGCCTCCGCCAGTTTCTGAATTTGGTCCACGGTTTGTTCAACGTCGCGCGTATGCGAGGTCGTCATAGACTGTAAACGGATAGGCGCATCGCCGCCAATCGTGACTCCGCCCACCGTGACTTGACGGGTCTTACGGCGTTCGATTAAAAGGCCGCTGTTTCTCATGATAACTCCAGCATGCGTTCAATGCAAAGATACGCCCGCTCACTCAACTCTTTGGGAACGCGCACCTCGTACTGCGATTTTTCAAGGCATTGGGCCAGTTTTTCCATGGTGTTCATTTTCATGTACTGACAGACGGCCTGCGGACTGGCGGGAATAAAGGTTTTTTCCGGATTGTCCTTCTGCATCCGGTGCAGAATACCAAGTTCCGTGGCAATGATAAATTCTTTGGCCTTGGATTCGCTGACATAGCGGATCATGCCTTCCGTTGAAAGGATCTTGTCTGCTAAATGCATGGATTTGGTCAAGCAGCCGCATTCGGGATGCATGAGAAATTCCGCGCCGGGGTGCTGGGCGCGCAGTTTATTGATTTCCGAGGACTGAATCAGAACATGCGTCGGGCAATAGCCGCGCCAGAGTTCCATGTTTTTGCGGCCGGTCGTTTCTTTGACAAAAGTGCCCAGAAAAAAATCCGGCACAAAAAGAATCTCTTTGTCCGCGGGAATGGCACTGACGATCTTGGCCGCATTGGAGGACGTGCAGCAGTAATCGCATTCGGCTTTGACATCGGCGGACGTGTTAATGTAGCAAACCACCACGCCCTCGGGATGCTCCGCTTTCCAGCGGCGCACGTCTGCGGGGCGGATCATGTCGGCCAGCGAACACCCGGCTTCAAGGTCAGGCACGAGCACTTTTTTGTCTGGGCAGAGAATGCTGGCAGTCTCGGCCATGAAGTGCACGCCGCAGAACACAATCACATCCGC
>JAHFHF010000009.1:17157-45911 GCA_023247055.1 Candidatus Omnitrophota bacterium | reverse complement strand
CGCGCTTCCTGGGCCAGCCGCAGCGAATCCCCTGTAAAATCGGCAATATCCTGGATTTCCCCGATCTGGTAGTTATGGGCCAGAATGATCGCGTTGCGCTCTTTTTTCAGCGCTCGGATTTCATCTTCAATAGAGGCGTAAATGGTTTTTGACATAGTTTTAAATAATTTTTTTGTAGAGGCCAGGCCTGGCATGTTTACCCGCCGTGCTTTGTGGCGGGCCTAGCCTCTACGATTAAGCTTGCAGAAGTTTTTCTCTTCGCTGCACGCGTTTCTGCTCACGGTCTGTCTGGTTTTCCTGGCCCAGCTTAGTCAGTTCCTGCGAAAGGTGCATGGAGCAGAACTTTGGCCCGCACATGGCGCAGAATTCCGCGTCTTTGAAATAATCGTCCGGCAGAGTTTCATCATGCAGTTTCTGCGCGTGCTCTGGGTCAAGCGAAAGTGCAAATTGTTTTTTCCAGTCAAAGGTAAAACGCGCACGTGAAAGTTCATCATCGCGGTCGCGGGCGCCGGGACGTTTACGCGCCACATCCGCGGCATGCGCGGCAATTTTGTAGGCAATCACGCCCTGCTTGACGTCGTCTAAGTCCGGCAGGCCGAGGTGTTCGCGCGGCGTCACGTAGCAGAGCATCGCAGCTCCGCTCTGGCCGGCAATGGCCGCGCCGATCGCCGACGTGATGTGGTCATAGCCGGGCGCAATGTCCGTCACGAGCGGGCCAAGCACGTAAAAAGGCGCTTCGTGACAAACTTGGATCTGGCGCTCAATGTTCATGGGGATTTGGTCCATCGGAACATGGCCGGGGCCTTCGACCATCACTTGAACATCCTGCTCCCAGGCCTTGAGCGTTAATTCCCCCAGCGTATCCAGTTCGGCAAATTGCGCGGCATCGCTGGCATCCGCCAGGCAGCCCGGCCGCAGGCCGTCGCCCAAACTAATGGTCACGTCATAGCGTTTGCAGATTTCAAGCAGGCGGTCGTACTGGGTGTAAAGAAAATTCTGTTTCTGATGACGCAGGCACCATTGCGCCAAAATCGCTCCGCCGCGGCTGACGATGCCCGTGATGCGGTGGGCCACAAGCGGCAGGTGCTCGATCAAAACGCCTGCGTGAATCGTCATATAGTCGACGCCTTGGCGCGCCTGATATTCAATGGCTTCAAACATGATATCCGGCGTCAAGTCTTCGGGTTTGCCGTTGACCATTTCAAGCGCTTGATAAATGGGGACTGTGCCAACGGGAACCGGACTGTGGCGCAAAATCACTTCGCGCGTTTCGTTCAAGTTTGCGCCCGTGGAAAGATCCATGACCGTATCTGCGCCAAACTTCACCGACATGGCCAGTTTCTGTTTTTCTTTTTCAATATCGGACGTGACCGCTGAATTGCCGATATTGGCGTTGATTTTGCACTTGGAATTAATGCCAATGGCCATGGGCTCGAGATTGAGGTGGTTGATGTTGGCGGGAATCACCATACGGCCGCGGGCCACTTCGGCGCGCACAAAGTCAGGCTCCAGATTTTCGCGGCGCGCGACATAAACCATTTCTTCGGTAATGACGCCTTTGCGGGCATAATGCATCTGGCTTTTATTGGCATCGCCGGCACGCTTTCTCACCCATTCAGTTCGGAGATCCATGGTGTCCACCTGTCGTTAAATGTGAATAGACTCCCGCTTCCTCATAGGAAAACCGGGATGGTAAAATGGCTGTGGATAACTTGCCGAACTAAAGCTGACTAGTTTAGCATCTGCCTTCGTAGGCAGATACCATGTCTCACGGATCAAGGAAATCCGTATAGACAATGGTCCGGGTTTAGAACTTCTATAATACATCACGCGTTTTTATTTGTCTAGTAAACGACCTGGAACGGGTTAATCCCCTTGAAAAAGCAGGAGTTAGCCTGGTAAAGGGGTTTTGCAGGGCTAGGAGGGCCGGCGTTCGCGGATGTGGTGGCGCACGTCAATGCCATGATTGAGGTAGATGACGTCTTCGGCAATATTGGTGGCCAAATCGCCGATGCGCTCAACGTTATGGGCGACCATAATGACGCTGATACCGGCCCGGATGGATTCAGGGTACTTTTCCACATGGGCCTGGACGTCTTCATAGACTTTGTCATTGAGCTGGTCGACGATATCATCCATGGCCAGTACCTGCCGGGCCTCCTCGACATCGCGGGTCATAAAAGCATGCAGGGCGCGCCGCACCATTTCGCGTGAGTTTTCAATCATGCGCGGCAAATACTCATACGGCTGGATCGGAGGGAACTGATTGATCACCATGGCTTTTTCAGCAATGTTCACGGCCTGATCGCCCATTCTTTCGAGATCGTTCGTCATTTTCAAAACCATCGTAATCAGGCGCAAATCCACGGCCGCGGGCTGATAAAGAGCGATCAGTTCATGGCCCAGCTGGTCGATCTCAATTTCGTAAATATTGATTTCCTGGTCTTTATGCATGACCTGCTGAGCTTTATCCGAATCGCGGTTAAACAACGCGTCGGAAACATCGCGGATCGAATCCTCGACCAAGCCGCCCATTTTAAAGAGTTTTTCCTTCATTTTCTTGAGTTCATCATCAAAATGGCGTTTCATCCGGATCTCCAAGTTGTGGGAAGGCTTGCGTCTGTTACTCAAGCACAGCGCTTCGCAGGTCGAGGAAACCTGCGTATGCGTTAGAATTATTTTGCAGGAAAATACACCAAAACGCAATGTTTATAGCGTTGAGGGGTAAGGGGTAAGGTCTATTTGCACATTCCCCCGCCGCCGTGTACTCTTTAAGTAAGGCTGGGTATGTTCTCAGCCGGCTGTTTTAAACCGGTTTTTAACCTGAAAAGGCCTGTTCCATGAGTCAAACGGCCCGGTTTCTAGACATCGCGCTTGAAAGAGGCGCTTCGGATATTCACATTACCGCCGGGAGGCCCGTCACCTACCGTATTCACGGCTGCCTGATCCACGAAGATCCGGCTCTGATGATGCCTTCCGATGTGGCGGGTTTCGTCAAAGAACTGACCCCTGAGAAATATCTGGGCATTTACAAGGCCCGCCAGTGCGCCGAATATGCCTACGATTATAAAAACGGCGAACGTTTCCGCGTCTCGCTATTCCGCCAGCGCACAGGCGATGCCCTGGTTTTACGTCATATTCCAAAAATCATCCGCTCTTTTGCCGAACTTGGCATTCCGGCCATTGTCAAAGACCTGATCAACAAGAACCACGGTTTAATTCTCGTCACCGGACCCACGGGCTCGGGCAAATCCACGTCGCTGGCCAGTATGATCGACGCGATCAATACCGCCGATGACCGCCACATTATCACAATCGAAGACCCCATTGAGTACGTCCACACGGAGAAAAAATCCATCATCAGCCAGCGTGAACTCGGCATGGACACGCCGCATTTTGCCCAGGCCCTGGTCGAATCGCTGCGCCAGGACCCGGACACCATTCTGGTCGGTGAAATGCGCGATCTGGAAACTATTGAAACCGCGCTGATGGCCACAGAAACCGGCCACATGGTTTTCTCGACCCTGCACACTTTTGGCGCGGCGCGTACCATTGACCGCATTGTCGACGTGTTTCCAAGCCACCAGCAAAATCAAATCCGCACCCAGCTCTCGACCAACTTGATTGCCGTGATTTCGCAGCAGCTGATTCCGCGCATCGACAAGCCCGGCCGCGTTGCGATTTTCGAACTCATGCTGCTCACACCCGCAATTCAAAATCTGATCCGCAAAGCCCAGACTTTCCACATTCCCAACGAAATCCAGATGGGCGCCAAATTCGGCATGGTCTCGGTCCAGAATCAGTTGATTGATCTAGTGCAGAAAGGGATTATTTCGAAGGAAAGCGCATCATTTTACGCGCTGGATGAAGCCGATATTACCCGCCGTTTAGCGTGACACTCTGTTCTGCTTGGCTGTTATCTTTATTACTTTTTTCTTTTTTATTGAAGCCGCCGGAACGGGTCTAGGGGCGACGCTGCCCGTAGAGAGCTGAGGTGGACGAAAAGGCGAAAAACCGGGAAACGGCCGGTTCGTAGGCTGCGCAGGGAAAGGTGAAAATACGGATTTTAGAATCGCTGTTCCATCCGCCGAAAATGACAAAACCACCTTAGTCAGCGAGTCCAGACGTGCCTCGCCGGTAACAACATCCACATAGAATGGACGGTCGTTAAAAATGGGAAGAAAAGGTTTGAACTCAAATCCTTTTCGATAAGCCAACGTCATGGTCCACGTTTTGTAGCGAAAATCCACTTGCTGTGGCGTTGTAAAATATTGATCATTCACAATCAAATTTTGGTTCAGTTTATCTCTATCTGCCCTTGGCACAGCCGTTAAATCAGCAGTGCCTCGCACCCAATAACTTCCGGTTCTCAAAGGCTGCGTGGGCTTGGCTTGGATTCCTCCCGGATTCACATACATCAAAATGGCCTGACGGCCGGTCGAAGTTAAATAAATAAGTCCAAAAGAGGCCTTTTTGTTTTGCGTTTCAACGATTGACTGTTCCAAGTCTTCGGAAATAGAAAAAGGCATGAGGCTTTGCCCGGCAAGATAAAACATTTCTGAGTGATTGAATTTAAACTGCGGATCCAACACACTCGGCAAAGTCGGCTCCTCCAGGGTTGGAAGCCTGTCAAAATGGTAAATATCAGCCTCCAAATCGGGCTCTGAAATCCAGCTCTCGACGCTGTCGATTTCATCATCACTGTATTTGATCGCATAGTAACGGACTTGAGTAAGAAAAATTCCATTGGAGTAAACAGCAATTTCATGGGTGATTTTTCCTGTCATATCAACATAGGACCGTTTAAGCGGAAATAACGTAGCGTAAAGGTTATAAGTGCCGGAATCAATGGCATGGAGAAGGCCTTCTGCATCGAAATGCAGAGCAAATTGTTTTCCTGTCCCCGCATAGAGATTATCGGGAATATTAAAGGCCTGCCCCGTACGAACATAGCCTGATGAAAAACCATTTTTTTCAACGCGGTAAGTTTGATCGGTCCAGCGGTAATACAGCCGGTAGGTCGATTCTCCGAGATTTAAAGCCGCTGAAATCAGTCTTTCAGGCGGCCTTTGCAGGGTCGTAAAATCATGGATTTCCGCGGCACCAATTGTCTCGCTGGCTTGATCTTGAACCAGTATGCGGAATTGATAGCGCGTGTTTTCCGCAAGTTGTTCAAGGCCGGCGCGATAACCGCTTTCGGGACCGCCCTCCATCCGCAGGGTATATTTAACGGCCTCATCGCCTTCGGCGGCTTCCCAATATTCCAGCAAAACCGTATCGGAGGGTTGGGTTCCAGTAAGTTGCGCCGTAATCTCCGCCGTTTCATGCGTGATTTCTATGGCGGCCAGTTCCGTAAAATCAATATGCCTGGGCGGAGGCGGGGGCGCTTCGACCACCAAAACCTGTTCTGCGCTTTCGATCGGTTCCATTTCCGGGCTTTCAATGCTAAGGCGATAGCCATATCTTCCGGCTAAAAGTTCGGGATCTTCCCACGTTTCAAACCAACCTATGATTCCTTTATAACTTAGTAATTCGATTTTTATTTGGAAATCTAGATCAACGGATCCGCCTGGTGGCGTTAAGGAAGCAGCCGCTTGGAGCTCTGGTAATCCTGACGCGGCCGCAGGATCGGATTCCGGCAGGGACCGTATCCATAAGAACACTTTCGCATTATCAGGCAAATGATGCACAATCGCCTGAAAATGAAAATTAGAATAACTAAATGATTGCCAAACCGAAACTTTTTCGATGGTGACGGCATCGTCAGGATTAGGTAAGGCGGGCAGGTTCGTCGTTGGTGCCACCATGGGTCCAAAAGCTCCAAGGGGCGGCAGAGATGCCTTCTTTTCAATCTTAGTCAGGGGCGAATGATAAAGCAATGACAAGCTGTCAGGAGGGATTTGCTTTTCTACAACAACCTGCACATCCTCGCTAGCCACCACGTTGCGATCGGACACTGTTCCGCTAGTTAAGGGGACGGGATTTGAAAAAAGTTCAACGGGCAGGCTGCTATGGGCGCAGAAAAGAGTCAAAGTCGCGAATGCCCAATACCGCAAGGTAGATTTTCCGGCTGAAGAAAACATGCGAAAGGGTAACATATCATGGCCCTTTTACAAGTTACCGGGGCTCAAGTATCCATCACAGGTTGTTTAAAACGAGCAAAAACTATCAGGCAAGAACAATCGGAAAAGGACGCTGCCTGAATTCACAGGTCAAGTGTCAGTTGGGGTAGGTCAGAATGCGCTCATTGACGTGGCGGTCAATGGCTTCAAAAAATTTTCCGTAAAATAGCGGTGTTTTGCCCTGATAAAATTCCACTTTGGTGCGGAAAGGTTCAAGGCGGGACACCAGGATTTTGGCGTTGCGGCGCGGAAAGAAAAAACCGCCTGTTTCCAGAATAATTAAGCCGGCCTGCTGGTCGGTTTCGATCACCTTCCAAAACTTCACCCCGTCGAGTGCTTCTAGGGCCACTTGGTATGTCTGGTCATACGACATCGGATAGATCTCGGCCTGTTTGGCCCAGGCATCGCCCGTTCCCATCAGCAACAAACTCAGTAATAATCCCCAAAATGCACTTTTTCTCATGGCCAATTTCCTCAGTTAGACTGTTTACTCAAGACTGACAACCTCACGCATTTGTTAATCAATTGCGATGAATCCAATAGCGCAGCTGCGTATGCTCTTCGGATAATTTCTGCTGGTTTGCCAGAATCTTCTCTTGGTTCGCTTCCATCACCGCCAGCCGCGCCTCGATGCGTGCCAGCGCCTGCTGCGTTCCCCCGCGCTCTGCGGGCGGGACTTGCGCCGCGTCTCCGGCGCGGGCTGCCTCCGTAAACACAAAGCCCGAAAAGACCGCAGCCAGCAGACCGGCTCTCAAAAGCCAAAAATTATTTTTTACCATCGGCTTTCTTGCGGTCGAATTCTGCTTCGCCTGCTTTTCTATAGTCCGCGAAAGCTTTCTGGGCCTTCTGCCAGTCCGCCAGGGCTTTTTCGTTGTAAACATCATCGGCCAGCACCACCGTGATAAAAAAAATTGTTTCCGTACGCGTATTCTGCGGCGAGGTCTGTTTAAAAAGCCAGCCCGCCACGGGCAGATTGCTCAGGTAAGGAACGCGGGTTTTATCATCGGTGTCCTCTTCGCTGATCAGACCGCCAATGACCAGGGTATCGCCGCTGTGCACCAGCACCGTAGTCTCAGCGACTACCGTTTCGAAACGCGGCGATGTCAGGTTCGTATCGGTAATGGGCTCAAAACCGATAAATTTTGTGACTTCCGGCTTCACATGCAGCTGCACTTCACTGGCTTGGGTGATATGCGGCGTAACATTCAGCACAATGCCCGTATCGCGCGGCTCAAAGCCCGACACTTCAAAGGCCCCCGTGGTCTCGTTGCGCTCCAGCATGGGAATGCCGATCTCTTCGCCGACCTGAATGCGCGCGGCTTGATGGTTCATCACCACAATGCGCGGGTTGGACACAATCTTGGTGCTTTTGCGCGCGGCCAGCAGGTTAAAAACCGCGCTGAACTGGTTGAAATTAATCGTGCCGAAATGAAAGTCCTCGGGCTGCGTAAAAGGAAAACCGTACGCGCTCGGAAATTCCACGGTGCTCTCCTGAGTCTGGCCGCCGCCTGAAGTTTGAGTGGTCGTCGCCTCGGTCTGGGTCTGCCCGATGGGCAGGGTATCGAAACGCTGCAAAAATTTACTAAAACGGTTGTCATTCGCATCCGTTGCAAATGGAAAATTTGTCGGCCGGGCGGCGCCGTTAATACCGGCGGTCGTACTCCAATCAATGCCCATTTTCTCGCCCTTCGTCAGGGTTGTGCGCACGATTTTAGTTTCGATATGCACCTGCGGCAGCTTCGTATCGATTTCTTTCATGAGTCTCTGGATGGTCTCCATATTGCCGGCTTCATCCGTAATGACAAGCTGGTTGGACCCGGCGATCGGCTCCACCACGGCCTGCGTGGACAAGACTTTTTTCAGGGCGGCTGTCACTTGCGCAATATCCGCATAGTCGAGTTTGAAAACTTGCCGTGCAAGCACCTGCGCTTCTTTGCGCCGTTCTTTCAAAGATTCAGGCGTCAGAATTTGATAGATGTTCCCCTGCTTTTCGTAGGAAAAACCATACGTCTCAACGATCGTCTCAAAGGCGTTAAACCACGGCACATCCTGCAGCTGCATGGTGACGGTGCCGTTGACTTCCGGGCTGGCCACGATATTGACATTTCCCTTGATCGCCAAAATTTTAAAGACCGAATGAATGTCGGCTTCGTTAAAATCCACGCTGATCAAATCCTCAGGCTTCACCGCAGCCGCCGCGGCGGGTGCCGCGGCACCCGCCTCAGCCGCTTGAACGGCCGGCAGACCCTGAAAAAGCATTAAAAACAAACCGAAAAAAACTGCGTTTCTTTTTGTCATCACTTACCCCTGCAGTTGAAGCGTTAAAGGCGGGTTGCCGGTGTTTTGAAGCGTGACCTGCTGTGCTTCAATGGATAGTATTTGATAGCCGCGCCAGATGTCGCCTTGTCTTAAAATTTGATCGCCAATCAGGCAAAAATTCCCGGCAGGATCCCGCACGATTCCCCGCAAAACCCCCGGCGCCGGATTGTTTCGAAGAATGGCTGCAGGGGCGGCTGCCGGATTGCCGTTCAAAGCGGTTTGGGGCGCTGTTTTTTGAAAAAAACAAAATGCGGCCACAAAAATACCGAGACTGAGGAAAAGAAAAACCGGCACAAGCGGGCGCGCGTACACCGGCTCCTTGTCAAAGACGGGTTGGAATTTATTTTCAGGTTCTAACGGAAAAGGCGCGGCAGCGCGTTCTTTTTCGCGTTGTACTTTTTCGAGCGCGTCCATGATCAGACTCATGCCGTCTCCAGGCAGCGCTCAGGCGCCGTGATGAATCGCATTTCTTCCAACGCCCGGCCGGCCAGACCGGCATGAATGCGGGTTTCCCCTGAAAAAAAAGCAGCCATCAGCAGGCGGTCGCAAAGACTGTTAATCAAACGCGGAATGCCGCGCGAGGCCGTATACACTTCGGCCAAAACATCCTCGTCAAATGTCACTTTGCACTCTGCCAGGGAAGCGCGTTCAAGCCGGTGGCGCACATAGGCGCGCATTTCTTCCGCTCCCAGGCCCTGAAGTTCCAAAAAAACGGACAAGCGCTGGCGCAGCTGCAACAGCGCGCTGCGTTTCAGAATGCCTTTGAGTTCAGGCTGGCCGATTAAAACGATTTGCAGTAATTTTTGTTTGACGGTTTCGAGATTGGAGAGCATGCGTAACTCGTCCAGCACCCGCGCTGTCAGCCATTGGGCTTCATCGATCAGAATGACCGCATTCTGACCGGTGGCCAGGCCGTCCAGTAAAAACCGGTTAAGGCGGTCAAAACATTCCGCTTTGGTGTGCATGCGGCCCTGAATGCCGAAATCACGCGCAATCTCGGCTAATAAGGAAGATGCGGACACTTTGGGGTTTAAAATGACGGCCGTTTTGACGGCCGGAGGCAGCAGCCGCAAAAGCTGACGCACCAGCGTGGTCTTGCCCGAGCCAATTTCGCCGGCCACGGCACAAAAACCGCGTCTTTCCTGAATGCCAAAAAGCAGGCTGACCAGGGCTTCGCGGTGCGCGCGGCTCATGAAGAAAAAATCGGGGTCGGGGGTATTGCTGAAAGGCTCTTCGCGAAAACCTAAGAACGTATTGCGGTGTGCGGCATAATCTTTGATGATCTGCATTTCAGGAAGAGATTCGGAAAGCGTGTTTTCGTTTTGCGCCAAGGGCATGGTTTCAAACGGCCTTCGGCGCCGGAGGAAAGCGCCGCTTTTAAGTTTTCATCCGAAGCGTCCATGTTTCACCGTTATCACGGCGCAGGACGACCGAATCGGTTTGAATGGTTTCAACCAGGTTATCGGCCATTCGCTCGCCCTTTTTAACGATTTTTTCATTGATGACGGCATAAGCGCTGCCTGCACCATCGGTGAGAATGCCTTGCAAAACCAGAGGAACTTCCCCGCTGACTTGTTCGGGCGGAGCGCTGGCCGCCCGCGCAAAAGGGCTGGAACGCATGGCCTCTTGCGTCCCCTTGGCCTGAAACACGTCATTTTCCGGCGTGACGGGCACTTCGACAGCGGCCAAATGTACGGCGGGAGCCGGCGCGGCCGGGCGCGGCGCGGCGGTTTTTTTCTTGCTTGCAAAAGTCTGCATCAGCAGAAAAATCAAGAAGACCGTCAAGATGCCTAAAATAACCCATTGGCGGGTCTGAGCGGCTGACGGCTTTGCGCTTTTCAAAGGTTTCGACTCTAAAAAACGCGGAGTACTTTCATCGCTGTCCTCGGCTGGATTTGAAAATTGGGGGTTCATGGTCAGCCTCCTGAGACCGGATTTTTGGACGGCGGCAGACGCATCAAAACCGCAAGCGTCACCTCCATCGCCAATGAAGGTTCTTTGCCTTCCACGGTTATGCTCAAAACAGGGTTTTTAAGTAAAACAGTCTGGACTGCCACGGGATACGGCATCTTTTCCAATTTTTTAAAATAGCGAATCATGTCCGGATACTGCCCTTCCGCTTTCAGGGAAATCCGCACCTGCTGAACTTCTAAATTTTGATCCATAAACGGGTCCCCCGGAAGAAGCCGCGGCTGATCCAGTGCTTGCAGGGACATCACATTCAACCGCACAGCCTGAGCCGCGGAACCGATTTCATCCAAAGTCCGCGCCAAATCTTCCTGGAAAAGGACTTTGGTGCGGTGCTGGTCAAGCTGGGCCTGAATTTCTTCGAGCCGGTCGCCTGAGTTTTTGGCCGTCAAAATCGCGGCCTGAAGGGCCTGATTTTCTTGGAACGTTTTGTTGACTTCGGCGCCCAGTTTACGGACGCTTGCGAGTTTGGGAAGGATAACGAAAAAAAATACGGCCAGAAAAACACCGGCCACTAAACCTGTTTTCAGTGAAAGCGTTTTGGCCGCAGGCGTCATCATGGGTTCACCTTTCCGGGAATTTTACACTGAAGGGTCAGACGGAAATGGCCTTTGTCCGCATCCGAAGTTCCGGATTCCCAAAGCGGCATTTCAACGTTCCGGAAACGCGGGTCTCTTTTGAAGATTCTTGAAAAATCTGCCGCAATCACCGCGCGGCGTTTAGGATCCCCGTAGATAAGGCCTTCCAGCCAAATATCGCCGCTTTCACGATTGTAGAAAAGGCCTTGCAGAAGAAGGTCGGCTGGCGTCATGCGGCTCAGCATCTGCAGAAAATCGCCGGCCGGAGGCGCAGGAAATTCCGCGCGGCCCAATAGGTTTTCCCACCGCAGCATTTCCTGATAAGGACCCTCCAGCATCTTTAGAAAATGCCGGTGCGTATCCACCGTCTGTTTGACGCTGATCAGGCGGGCTTCTTTGGCCTGCAAAAAAGCAAAAGCGGAGATAAGGAAAACCGCGCCCAGTAGCGCAAAGACCCGTAAAAAAGCCTGCCAGATCTGTGTCCAATCCGCAGCTTGAAATTCGCGCGGCGTCAAGCTTGACCGCAACCCCGGTTTCAATGCCAACCCAAGAGCTGTCACATATTCATGAAAATTTTCTTGAAAAACCTCGGCATGGCGTATGTGCGCCAGCGCCGCCGCACGCGTTTCCGGCCAGACCAGGATGCGTACTTCCATACCCAGTTCGTGGTTTAAGTGCGCCGTCAGATTTTTATGGTTGGCCATGCCGCCGGCCAGAAAAACATGCCGGATCGGCGTGGCATCGTAGTGCTCATTGAAATACGCGAAGGAAAGACGGATATCCTGGATCCAGGCTGCCAGCACGCCATGCATGGCCTGAAAGAGCCGCTGATTCTCGGCCTCGTTCTCTGCGTCCTCTGCAGGAATGGCGCTTTTTTTCTTAAGCTGCTCGGCGATTTTCAAGTCTTCGGCACTGCGTAAGGTCTGACCCTGTAGATGCGTAATGAAAATCGAACGCGTGATGTCCTGGCCAGCCAGCGGAATTTCGCGCTCAAACAAGAGCCGTCCGTCTTTAACGATTGAAATACTGGTAATGCTCCGCCCGCCGCTGATGACAGCCGCCAATTCACCCGGTTTGGCCAGATCGAGAAAATGCAGCAGCGCTTCCTGCGCATAGCCCTGCGTCGTCACATCCGGGACCAGGCCGAAAATGTTTTGAATATTGCGCACCATCTGGACAATGACCGGTTTATGGCAAGCCGCATAACTAACGAGCGTTTTATGGCCGCCTTCCTGCGGTTTGGCGGACTTCGACACCCTTTCGTGATAAATCAGCGCCGCTTCTTCCGGAGGGAACGGTAAATGGGAACGCAGCGAATGCCGGAGTACGGAAGGCTGCACATTTTTTCCGCCGGCGGCAATTTCCATAAACCCCAAAAGCAGCGGACCGCCCTGAACATTCATGTGAATACCGCACAGACGGTTTTTAGGCATGGCACGGACAAGGTCGCGCAGCAGCGTGGCGGCATCGGCGCGGGATTTTCCGCCGGAAGCGTCCTGCCTTTCCATTTCAAATTGGCCGAACTGGATCAAACGGCCGGCTTTTTTGTCCCAAACGACATAGCGCAAAGCGGAGGTGCCTTGATCCAGACCCAAAATCCAGGAACCGGGGCTGCTTTGGCGCAAAAAAATTTCTTTGAGTTTTTTCAACCCCCGAAGCACCGACGCAGGCAGAGGGCTTTCCGAAAATATTTTCAGATTTTTATCAAACGATGAGATTTCAGACATACGTCATTAGCGGGTTATATCCTATGGGCAGCGTCCCTTTGGTTGGACCTGTCCCTGGCATGCGTTCAAAAAAACAAAACCGGGGAAACGCATACAGCGCTTCCCCGGTTTTGTCACACTTAAAAAGCACACGTGCTAAACGATTACCACGTGCTGGTATCCACCGTGCCGTCCGAATAAGCGCCCGCAACGCCGGTAGCAACAATGTACCAGAACCCGTTATCAGCGTCTGTGGCGGTGCCTGCCGGAGCCGCTGCAACGGCAGCAACACCATCTTCACCCGTCAAACTGTTCTTCGGTTCCGTGCCATTGGCAAAACTCGCAGCACCCAGCGCGGCCGGAAAAGCGGCTGAACCATTGGCTGCAGCTTGCGCATATTCCACGGCAAGCACCGAACGGATGGTGCCGAGTGTTCCCTGGGTGGCCGAAATCTTAGCATTCGTCGTCAAATCGACGAACTTCGGAATCGCCACAACTGCCAAAATACCAAGGATCACCATGACGATGACCACTTCAATCAAGGTAAAACCACGTTCCTTCTTTTTTGCTTGGATAAGACTTTTCATTGGATTGCCTCCTGAATTTTGTTATTAAATTCTACTTGAATTGTAGCACACAAAAGCACCTAAAAAAGTCCTTTTTTATATTTTTTTATGCGTTAGTGATCATTAGTTATCTTTAGATTATAAGACTAGACTTAATTATCATAACTTTAATTAATACAATAGGTTATGACTTTTAAGATTGGGCTTGTTGAATCACAACACCATAAAGATTCCACATGGGCAGGAAGATGCCGAGAGCCATAATCAGGACAAGAGCGGCAAGCATGAGAATAAAAAAAGGCTCGATCAAAGCTTCAATATTTTTAGCCATCAAGTCAAGTTCGGAGTCATAATAGTTTGAAATCTGCAGCAGAAGATCATCCATTTTCCCCGATTCTTCCCCCACACGCACGATCTGCACGACGATCGGAGAGAAAATCTTTTCATGGCTCATTTGCTCGGCCATGGAACTGCCTTGGCTGACGCGCTCGCGGATGCGCAGAATAGTTTCACGCATGACCGCATTGCCGACAATTTCCGCGATCAATTCAAGGCCTTGCAGAATATTGACGCCGCTCTTGAGCATCATGCCAAGCATGCGGGTAAAGCGCGAAAAAATGGCATGGGTCATAAAAGGCCCGATCAGCCAAACCCGCAGCAGTTTCCCATCCCAAAACAAGCGTCCTTTTTCAGTGTGATAATGCTTATAAACAGCGATTGCCGCGGCCGCCAGAATCAGAAGCACAATGTACCAGTATTGCCGTACGGCGTCACTCGTGCCCATGAGAATGCGTGTCGGCAGCGGCAATTCGGCCCCAAAACCCGTAAACAAGGTTTTAAAACGCGGGATAATGAAAAGTGTCGTGATCAAAAATGCAAGTCCCATGACTGAAAAAGCCAGGATGGGATAGCGCAAGGCTGCTTTGATCTTCGAATTCAGCTCGTAATCTTTTTCGAGAATTTCCGCAAGCCGCAGCAGCACACTGTCGAGTTCACCGATCGCCTCGCCGGAACGCACGGTCGCAATGAAAAAATAGTTAAAAACACGCGGGTGGCGCGCGATGGCCTCCGAAAAACCGCTGCCTTTCTCGATGTCCAGATAAATATCCTGCACCGTCTGTTTGAGCAGCGGATCTTTGATCCCGTCTTGCAGCGTTTTGAGCGCCGTCAGCATGGGCACGCCGGCCTTCAGCAAGGTGGCAATCTGGCGTACAAAAAAATTGAATCCCGTGGGATTGACTTTGGCAAACTGATCCAGCCAGGCTTGCAGGCTTCTCACCTGCCGGTAAGGCTTTAATTCCAGGATGGCATACTGGCGCTCGGCCAAAAAAAGATGCGCCTTTTCTTCGGTAGGCGCCTCCAGAATGCCCTCGAGTTTTTTTTCGTCTTTGTCCTGGATAATGTAATGAAATTTAGCCATGGGCTTCCCTATGCCGTTGCTTTGATGATTTCCTGAAGAGTCGTGATGCCCTGCTTTGCCTTTTCGATGCCGGCCTGGCGCAGGGTCTGCATGCCTTGCTGCAGGGCCATTTTTTGGATTTCATTCTGAGGCGCACGCGCGGTCACTAAATCGCGGATTTGCGGCGTGATGGTCAGAAGTTCATGAATGGCCGTGCGGCCCGCATAACCCAAATTGCGGCATTCTTTGCAGCCGCGTCCGGTAAAAAAACGGACCGCTTTATCGGCAAGTTCAAGTTCTTTGATCAGCGCCGGCGGAGGGGCGTAAGGTTCTTTGCAGCGTTCGCAGAGACGGCGCACCAAACGCTGCGCCAAAACTCCCACGACGGAACTCGCGATTAAAAACGGCTGAACCCCCATGTCCATCAAGCGCGTGACGGCACCGCAGGCGTCATTGGTATGCAGGGTTGAGAAAACCAGATGGCCGGTGAGCGCAGCCTGCACCGCGATTTCCGCGGTCTCCGGATCACGGATTTCCCCCACCATGATAATGTCCGGGTCTTGTCGCAGGATACTGCGCAGGCCGGCGGCAAACGTCAATCCGACTTTAGGATTGACCTGGGTCTGACGGATCAACTCCAAATCATACTCGACCGGATCTTCCACGGTCACAATGTTTTTGTCGATTTCATTGACGGTATTGAGGGCCGCATAAAGCGTGGTTGATTTTCCGCTGCCTGTCGGCCCCGTGACCAGCACAATGCCGTAAGGAATCCGGATGATTTTTTCAAAGGGCTCAAGAACTTCAGCTTCCATGCCCAGGTTTTTCAGTTCTTTTTTGACGGAAGTTTTATCAAGAAGGCGCAGCACCAGATTTTCGCCGTAAATCGTCGGCAGCGAAGATACGCGCACGTCGATTTGCTTACTCTCAAGCCGCAACCGCATGCGGCCGTCCTGGGGTTTGCGTTTTTCAGCGATGTCCAGACCGGCTGAAATCTTGACGCGCGCAATGACGGCACTCTCCAAGTTTTTCTCAAAAACATAGCTTTCGCGCAGAATACCGTCAACACGATAACGCACGCGCAGGACTTTTTCATCAGGCTCAATATGGATGTCGCTCGCTTTTTCATGAATGGCCTGCAGCAGCATATGGTTGACGAGTTTAATGACCGGCGCCTGTTCGGCCATGGCCGCCAGGTCCTGTTTTTTTTCATCGTCCTGAATCTGCAGCACTTCGCCTTCTTCGAGTTTTTCCTTCTGCACTTCCTGCAAAATGTCCTGCACTTTTTCCTGCAAGGCATAATGCCGGTCGATTGCCGCGCGGATGTCTTCTTTGGGCGCAAAGAGCGGAATAATCGCGTGCAGCTGCGTGCGGTGGCGGACCTCGTCAATGGCCTTGATGTCCTTAGGATCGGCCATGGCGACAAACAGCACCTGCGCATTTTGATAAAGCGGAATCAACGCATGCTTGGCGGCCAAATCTTTAGGAATCAGCTTCAGGATATGCGGGTCAATGGCATACTTCGCCACATCGATCAGCGGTTTCTGGTTTTCTTTCTTTTCCACCGGCTTTTGCGCTCCCAGGCGCGGGGGTTAGACGATTTCAGAAAAAGCGGTTTGCTCGTTAATAGTCAAAGTGCGTGTCGTCCCGCCAGCTGAAATCTGGGCCGTAGCCGAAGAAGCCATCGTGCTTCCGGCGGAGTCGGCTGGCACCCCGAAAGAATCAAAACGCAAATCAACGGCCGCGCAGCCACCCGACTGGCAAAAATCCACCGTTCCGAACGTCACCCCGCTGTACTCCGGCAGTAAATCAAAATCTACCGTCATGGGTTTTCGCGTCAGCGGATCGGTTAGAACGGTCTTTGTATTTCCCGACAAAGAAAAAATCTGATAATAATTTCCGGCTTGATTGATCTCAATGCCGTAGGTTGCATGCCGGCTAAGCGCCAGTTCACGCGCATAACGCACATCGGCAAGCATTTGGCCCGCCGCCGCATTGAGTTTAAAACTTTGCAGTGAACTTACAATCTGTGGACCCGTAACTACTGCCATAATGCCGACGACTAACATGACAGGCACCATTTCGACCAAAGTGAAGCCTTTGGACCTCTTGAAGGATATAGTATTTTTAGTCATTTCAGCCTTTCTCTTATCTGCTTTAAGCATACCTCTTGAAAGGCAAGTTTTCAAACAAGGAAGAGGCTGGGATCGACTCACTCTAACCAATGTCTTTGAAAGGAGTTAAAGAAAATTGTCCGGCAAGGCTAATAAAGATTTCGAGGCTGAATCTGCGTTTGAAGGCTTGCACTGTGTCCATTAGCGGCGACCGTTACGTTGATTTGAATTCTTCGAATGTCCGTACTGGGCGACAACGCAGGCGAGGCGAGCGTGCTATCGACCCCCGTACTTGTCCGGCCAAAGTATTGAAATTGCAGGGAAGAAACGCCTTTCAACAAGGCCACACTATTCCGCGTGAGGGTCGTGCCGCTGAGACCATAAGCAATGGCTTGGCCATTACCGTCTGTAAAACTAAACGCAGTCGCGGACGCTTGGGAAATCCCGGTATTGCTGCTAATGCCCTCCATTTCACGGGCCATGCGCATTAAGGCCAGCCTTCCTTCGTACGCACTATCATGCTGAAAACGCTGCAGACTCCAAAGTTCGGTGAGCGGCTTCATGAACATAAGAATTCCGAGTGAAAAAAAAGTCAGCAGAACCATTGAGACAATGGTTTCAATGAGGGTAAAGCCTTTTGTATTTTTCTGTTTTTGTTTCATAGACGTTAAGACTGTGGAACGGCGGCGCTCACGACGGTTTCCAGCTGCGCATAGGTGACATTACCGTTCAAAACTTGAACCGTAATTTTTTTATAATCATTGAGACGGCTGGCCGACGCTGTATTGAGCGCAGCGGCGCTGACATAAGTCACGGCAGCCGTCCGCACAAAACCTGCAAAGGGAGATGCCAAATTTTCACTCCATCCATCATAATCATCGACATCATTAAACGTGGCTTTGTTTCCCGCGGTTTCCCCCGTATCAATGCCGATTACGCTCCATCCTGAAGCGCTTTGACTGGTTAATTGATCGAATTTTTTGCTTTTAATTTCTTCCATGAGTTCCTGCGCTGCCACCGCTGCGGCGCGCCTATTTTGAGCAAATACATTTTTAACGCTAAAATTCATCATCAAATTTATCAGGCCGCCGAAGGCCACCGCCAAAACCAGGACGAAAATCATAATTTCGATTAAGGAAAATCCCTTTTCGTTTTTTCTGTCCTTTATCTCTGGTTTGATGCGAAAATGTCTCATCAGATTTTTTTCCACTGGGTGAGCAGCAAGTTATTTCCTGACAGAAAAGGTCCTCCCGCGCTGAAGTCCAAGGTGAGATCGGAGTCCTGTTTGCTGTCCACGGATACGTTGCCATTGGCCATGACAGCACCCAAAATGATCAATTGCGTGTCCTGTTTGATTGAAACCGATACATTTCCGCCTGCGCGGATCAAGCCGCTCAGAGTTACAATCGTATCTTGTTTTTGGGCCATAGAGATGTTTCCGACAGCCACTAAAGCCGGCTGCATTTGTCCACCAACCGATTGCGCAGTTAACGTGGCTACAGCGGACGTTTTAAAATCGGTTGTAATATTGCCCCCCGCTGCAAGAGTTCCATTGATCGTTACCGTCTGGCCATTGGCGTTGACGCTGATATCGCCATCGGCCACTACCATACCGGTCATGGTCGTATTTCCGTTGATCGTCGCATTGCCGGTCACATGGACGTAGCCGTTAAATCCATCGGGAACGGTATAATCCCCCGTAATCGTTGAAGTAGTCAGCGCCACATAAGGAGTCATGCTCACAGCGGCCGGCGCTGAACCCTGGCTGGCGGTCGCGCTAAATTCATACCCGGCATCCGCGCTAAAACCGCTGGTATAACTAATCGGCCCGACGATTTCGCCTCCCCCGCCCTGAGAACTCGATAAAGAGAGCGTCGCGCCGCTGAGCGCGCCCCCCGCTCCGCTTTGCTTCACGACATGCTGCTGAACCTGACAAACGCTGTTTCCCACTTGTGCGGTGACAGTGACATCCGCGGACGTAGTGGTCCGGTTGGCATAGGAAACCGAAAATTGTCCTTGGCCCAAAGCGACATTGCTGTCTGCCGCCGCGCTGGTAAAATCTGTGGAATTCTTCAGCTCCTTCATCAGGATATAATGCAATCCGCCATCGGCCACATAAGCCGCTTGCTGGGATTGCAGGTCATCGACGGAGCCCGAAGATCCGACAGACATGAATGACGCTAGAGAGAGGGTCATAGCGCTGACCATCAAGGTGGTAAAAACGGCCGAAATCAGCGCAAAACCCTGGCAGTTCTTCTTTCCAACTATAGTATGATTGATCATTTTAAGCCTCTTTGTATCTACTGTAAGCTTACCTGCTAATCCCCCTCTTTTCAATGCAGCCTCCGCCTAAAATTCGTAAGGTTTTGAAGGCCTATGATTCTGTTTGACAGGTTTCGCGAAATGGACATAATTTGCGTTGATTCACACCGCATGAGGAGACGCGCTTGAAACAATTGCACGCTTATTCCAGAATTCTGATTTTGATTCCCCTCTTTTTGGCAGGCTGCGCCACAGCCCCCCTCAAAGGCATTACACCTGATGGCGCCAAAGCATACCTTGGCCCGGTTCCCATTCAAGGCACCGAAGCGTATCAAGCGTTTTTGAATAGTCCGCGGGCTGAAGTCAGTGAACAGACTTATCTTTTCAGCCGTTTAAAACTGGCGCCGGATCTTTCTTTTTACCACGACGGGAACTGGTATAACTGGCTGCAGGCTTACCGGGGCGGAATGTGGCTAATGCGGAACCGCTATAAAAAAGGGCAGGACACGCGCACCTTTTTGAAAGACTATGTTTGGCATTCAGAGACAACCGGAAAAGTACACCTTGTGAAATACCCTGACGGGACGGTGCATGAAGGCTACTACGTCCTGCTCAACGAACTGGACCTGCTTGAAGAAACGTTTAAGAGCGTCCCGAATTCTCAGTCTGGGCCCGGGTCAGTCGCGCCCCCATCTGCTCAATAAGACCGAAAATGCCGCTGTCCTGAATAACTTTATCAAATTGAAACTGCAGGTCTTCGGTCATCGAAATCCCGTCTAAGAAAATATCGTAAACTTTCCAACGTCCATTGTCTTCGTAAAGATTATAGACCACCGGCACTTGCAGCCCGGTCTCTTGCGCTGTCAGCGAACTCGAAAGTTCCACACCCCGGTCAATGGACTTGGGCGTTTGATATGTGATGGTCTGCGCATCCAAGAATTTATGGGCGCGCGGATAGGCAATGTTTTCGATCAATTTTCGCAGCACATCCACGAAAACCTCCTGCTGGTCATGAGAAAAATCGGCCCAATGGCTTCCGAGCGCCTTTTCACCGAGGGATTTCACATCCAGCGCAGCATCGGCAAGTTCCACGGTCCGCGCGTGCTGCGCCGGATCTGTCACCGGGAACTCCATCGAACGAAGGCTGCTAAAAAAAGACTCTATCTCCTGCTGGGGAGCCTGGGCGGCGGCGGGGCCGGCAAAACAGCCGAAGCTGACCCCGCTGAAAAAAATCAAGGTCGAAAAAAAGATTTTATTTTTTTTAGACATGCACTCGCTCCTTCTCGCCGCTGCGCCGGAAAACATGGCCGTATTTGAGTTCAAAAAATTCAATCAATGCCGGAATGAAAAATACAGAACTGAGCAGGCAGCTGAAAAAACCAAAAAAAGCCAGCTTCCCCATCGAAGCCATGCCTTGATGGGAAACACACATGATGCTGGTAAAGCCCGCAATATTGGCCGCTGACGACAAAATGACGCCCTTGAGCGACTTGCCCATGGTTTCAAAAAAATCTTCGCTGCGGTGTTCTTTATACCGGTCAAAAATGTAAATACCGTTATCGATGCCGACGCCCAGAATGCCCGGAAGAATCAGCATATTGAAAAAATTAAACTGCAGGCCCGCGGCTCCCATCATTCCGATCATCCACAAAATGCCGACCGCGAGCGGCGCAAGTACCCAGAGAACGTGATCCAGCCGTCTGAAATGGAACAGCACGAGGAAAAACACCACAATCGTGCTGATTCCGATGGCCAAAGGCGTATCTTTTTCAATCAGCGACAGAATATCCGCATAAATCGCGGCCTCTCCGGCAACGCGCACGCCCGGCGGAACCGGAAAATCGCGCGCTTCTTTTACAAAGCGCATAGCGATCTGGCCATTAAAAATTCGCTGATTGGGATAGACAAAAACAGCGGAAATTTGATGGTCATGGCCTTCGTACTGACTGCGAACGCCCTCCGGAAGATCTTCCAGCGCAAAAGGCCGCGGCTTCAGCTGCTTTCGCAAATCTGCAATTTTGGTTTGAACGCCGTTATCCAGTTTTTTCAGGATAGGTTCATACTTGGTGATCAACGCATCGATATCTGCAAGCGTCTTAATTTTCTCCTCTTGATCCCGCGGTACGTGGGACGTAATGGACGCGGCAAAATCAAACAACGTTTCCGGATGCGTATCGATATACCGGTTGATCCGGCCGGCAAGTTCCGAGGCCGCGGCGCGGCCGGGAGTGATAAAAACGAGCGGGGTAAGCCGGACCCCGAAATGTTCACTGATTTTTTCAGCTAAAACGATGGAATCGTCATCTTTGGCCCGAAGATCGTTAAAATTGTAATCAAAGGCGGTTTTCCGGACCTGTCCCAGCGAGAATAGCGTAAAAAGAACGCCGGCGATCACAACCCCGTAAATCAGCGGTCTGGAAAGCGCTCTTTTTTTAGCGGCGGGTTTGCGGCGGATTGGAAAATATTTTTCCCCCAGAATGATCAGGGCGGGTTGAATAAATAGAACCAGGACAAACGTAATCACAATACCAAACCCGGCGATAATGCCAAAGTGCCTGAACCCCTCAAACTGGCTGACGATCATGGCATAAAAAACAACGGCCGTTGTCCACATGCTGGACCAAAGCGGATGCCAAAGTTCGGCATAAGTCATCTCCATGGCTTTGTACGGATCTCCTGTCAGCTGCAGGTCCTCTTCAAAGCTAACTAGAATATGCAGGGTGTAGTCGCCGCCCATGCCAAACAAAATGGCCGCTAAAAAAGCCGTGATCAGATTGAGATAACCGATCGTGACTTGAGCAAAGGCCCAGACCCAGATCATCCCGATCACCAGCGGCAAATAAGCATAAATCACGGACCGGAGATTGCGAAAAGCAATCAAACAGATCAAAAGTAAGGCTGCGGTCGCAATTACACCCGTTCGCCGGAGATCGCGGTTAATCGTCTTGTATTCTTCGTAACGCGTCCGGTAAGGCCCGGTCAAACCAAGCTTGACGGGCTGGTTGAAACCGCTTTGAATGCCGGCAAACGCCGTGCGGATCTCTGAAAATAATTTTTCGGTCTGCACAAAGTCGCTCACCGGGTGTTTCGGCTTCAGCAAAACAACCTGCATATACGAATCTTTTGCCTTGGCGGCAAACCCGCCGATTCTGGAAACCTTTTCCTCAAGCTGCAGGGATTTCGGATCAATCACCGGTTCTTTTTCAGCAACAATGTCCAGATAAAAAGGGTTATTTTTACGCCGGTAATAGCCAAAGAGGTCTTCCATATCCCGGCGCAGTTTTTGAACGCTTTCGAGGTTTAAAAAAAGAAGTTTCCGGCTGGCAAATGCAGGCACGTCCGTACGGTTGTCCACATAATCGATTTGCGGAAAAGAAACAGCTTTCGCACTGAAACGCTGCGCTGCCTTGCCGGCGGTGTCCTCGTCCGGTGATTCCACAATCGCAATCAAAAAACTGGTTCCGCCGACATGACTCATCAGTTCCTCAAGATTTACAATGCTCGGGTGTTCCGGCGGCAGAAGATCTAAAAAATTTGCATGCAATTTGAGACGGGCGGCGACCGGTACAAGGGCCGCGGTGGCCAGCAGAAAAGCTGCTAAGACCCAGCCTGCGTGGCGGGTGATAAAACGGGCCTGTGCCTGGGCAAAAGAAGGCCGTATTTTTTTGGTATCCATCATGAAAATTCGCTCGGGTTAGCTTCCGGCTTTAAAGCCTTTTTTGCGGTGGGTGGCACGAATAACGGTGTGGATGCCGCCGCGGACATAAAAATCGGCCTCAACTTCCATGAAACGCGGTTTAACAGCGCGGACTAAATCATCCAGGATATGGTTGGTCACGGCCTCGTGAAAAGCACCTTCATTGCGAAAACTCCATAAATAAAGTTTCAGGCTTTTGAGTTCGACGCACAAGCGGTCCGCAATATAGACAATGCGCAGGGTGGCAAAGTCCGGCTGCCCGGTTTTTGGGCAAAGGCAGGTAAATTCCGGGCATTCAAAGCGGACTTCATAATCCCGGCCAGGACAGGGATTTTTAAAGACCTCAAGCTGTTTGGACGGCTGGGTGGGCATGGGCCGTATTATAGCAAAATCTTTCAAAAGCGTCATCCGTTGAGCGCAAGCATTCAAACTCCGGCCTACTTTAAGAATCATTAAAAGTTTTTAGCGCAAAAATCTAATATTCAATGATGTTTTTCTTTTTTAAATAGACTTCCGCCCATTTTTTTCAATTTTTTACTTTTCAAATTTTAAAAACAGAATTACTCTTACACATTCCCGATTGAAAAGGAGACTTTGAAAAGTATGAAAGACATTCCCGAATCTTTGACTTACGCCCTGGAAGATTTTTTGGAGATGCGGGCGGGCCTTAACGGCGGTGAAAGGACATACCTGCTGCAGTTAATTCAACGGCATCTGGACTGTTCTAAAGAAATACGGCCATTTACCGCTTTTATGCTGGGCACGCAGGCCGTTTTGTGCGCCGGCGATTCCCTGCCGGACTCCTGCTGGATTTTTAACCGCAAGATCCGGAAACTGCAATGCTGGCCTCTGCCGCGCCGGATCAGTCCAGAAAAACAGCCTTGCGCAAAGCCTGAACTTCCGGCGCTTTCAGAAAGCGGCCGGCGCCCGGCGGAAGCGTGCTGAGAGTCAGAGGGCCCATGGCCAGCCGTGTCAGGCGAACTACGCCATAATCCAGGGCATCAAAAATACGGCGCACTTCCCTTTTTTTACCTTCGCGGATGACGAGCCGGACGACCCGCCGCGAAACCACGGTGAGTTTTTCGACACGTGCCAAACCGTCCGCTAAACGGACACCTTCAAATAAACGCGCTTTGTCCGCCGCATCAAAAGGACGGCTGAGCCGGACTTCGTACCATTTGCCGATGCCGTAACGCGGATGCATCAGACGATTGGCCAATTCGCCGTCATTGGTAAAAAGCAGAAGCCCGGAAGAGTTGCGGTCGAGACGCCCCACCGGAAAAACCCTTTTGCGGCCGCTTGCAGGCTGACGCGTACTTGAAGTCAGATTGCGCGGCAGAAGTTCATAGACGGTCCGTTCCGCATGGGGATCTGCCGCGGTGGTGGTGTAGCCTTCCGGCTTATTCACCAGGTAATAAAGATGCCTGCCAAATTCCAGCGCGCGGCCGCGAAAACAAATCGTGTCCTGTTCCGGATCGACTTGGCGGCCAAGGTCTTTGACCACTTCCCCGTTGACGGTCACGGCGCCGTTGAGCACATGCGTTTCGCATTTACGGCGCGAGTCCAGACCGCCCAGCGCCAGCGCCCTTGAAATTCTCATGACTTTTTTAACTCCAGGTAATACAGGTCGCAGCCTGCGGTGAAAAAACGGTTTTCATAATTGGTCATCGGCAATTCCACGTCCGTGGTCAGGCGCGTATTGCAGGCCTCGCGCATCTGCCAGGCGCAGCCGGATTCCTGTACGGCTTTTTTGATGGCTTGAAAATAATCGGCATCATCCGTCGCAGCGTACAGCAGCCCGCCCGGGACGAGACGGTCGAAAAGCAGGCGCAGGAAATCAGCGGTTACAAGCCGGCGGTCGCGATGGCGGCGTTTCGGCCATGGATCGGGAAAATAAATGTGAAAGATACTGACGCGGCCTTGCGGGATGTGATTGCGCAGAATTTCACGCGCATCCGCCACCAAAAATTTTAAATGTGCGAGGCCTCGTTTTTCAGCGCTCAGCCTGCGGCGCTTGAGCCATTTGCCCGCTTTATCAATGGCCAGCAAATTACGCTCGGTGCTTTTTTCAGCACGGGCTGTAATAAACTTGCCCTTGCCGCAGCCGATTTCGATTTCAAGCGGCTTTGTGCTTTTCAACAATTCCGGAAAAGGAAACTCCGTATGCCGCGGCTCGGGCTTCCAGATTTTTTGAATTTTTCCTGCGGACTCTGCCACTATTTTTTCCAGGGTCATAAGATTGACCCGCCCGGCACGAGTTCCACCAAAGTTTCAAGGTGTTTGGTGCGTGAAAAAAAATCCAGCGGGGTCACGCTGACAACGCGCCAGCCGGCGGCACACAATTCTTTGAGATCGCGCACCAGCGCCGGCGGATAGCAGGACAAATACAGCCATTTTTCCAAAACACCGGATTGAGCGCAGGCTTTGAGCGTCTCCAATGCCTCCGGCTTCAGCCCATGCCGCGGCGGATCGATCATGGCCTTGATTTTCCGGCCGCGGTATTTTTCAAGCAAGCTGGGCAGAGTATCTTCCACCCGGGCTTCTAAAAATTCAGTGTTCACTTCCAAGCCAAGCCGGGCCGCATTATAGCGGGCCACCTTCACGGAAGCCGGATAGTCTTCCATCATCACCGTATGTCCCGCTTCGCCGGCAAGACACAAACCAAAAAGTCCCACTCCCGAATAAAGATCAAAGAAAACCGTTTCAGCATCCAGCGCGAGCCGTTCACGCACCGTTTTAATCAGCGCCGGTAAAATCGAAAGGTTTGCCTGAAAAAATGTTTCTAAAGAAAAGTGGATACGCTTGCCTTCAATTTCCGTCCAAAGATAATCTTCTTCGCGCATGCGCAGCGAGTGGCGGCCGATGCCGCCCCACATCACGCGTCCATCCGCTCCAGTGCGCACCACCAGATTGGCGTTGTCATAATTGTGCGGCAGGCGCGCAATGGCCGCCTGTTTCAGGGCCGGCAGATAATCGGAGATAGGTTTCATGGCAATCGGACAGGCATTGATCTCCAGCACTTTTTTGCGGCCTTCCGGCATAAACCCCATGAGAAATTCACCGGCGCGGGTTTTGCGGAATGTCAAATCCAGGCGATGGCGGTAGCCGTAAGGATGCGGAGATTGCACGATGGGCCTGAAAATAGCCTCCTCAAAACCAAGGTTGGCCTGCAAAAGTTCCTGAAGCTGCGCTTGTTTGATCTTGAGCTCATCCTCATACGGAAGATGCTGATAGGCACAGCCGCCGCAGTCTCCGAATACGGGACAAGGCGGTTCTACTCGGTTCTCCGTCGGGATTTGCGGTTGGGCAAGCGGCAGCATAAAACTCTTTATTTTATTGCCATCGCATCAGGGATCAAGGAAATCCCTGTATGCGAATGGCATGGGGCGCATTTTAGCACACCCACCTGCTAGGTTTGGAAAACGAATGCTATGCATTTTATTAATAAAAATATTTATCATTTATCTTTTATTTTGCCCGCAACTCGAGTAAAATATGGCGCATGTTTGAACCTTACCGGCGTGATTTAGTCGCAAAATCTCTATTTCGACTTTCTGAAATTATTTGGGGTGCACTTTTCGTATCTGTTCTTTTTTCTCCTCTCCGGATGGTTGTGAAACTTGCTATCGTCGCAGCCGCCGTGATAATCTTCTTTTTAGCTTGGTTGATGAGTCCATCCCGGATTCCCAAGGAGGCGTGATTATGGCTGAAGCTGCTTGGATGACAGTCGCAGGAATTGGTCTTGTCTTAGGCCTCGCCTACTGGCTTGACCACCGCAAAAAGAACAGCCATTAATCATGGTCGATAAAATTTTTTTACAGGCGCTGGAAGTTGAATGCATCATCGGCATTTTTGACTGGGAGCGCAAAACACCTCAAAAAATCCTGATCGACCTGGAGTTTCCCGCCAACATCCGCCGCGCGGCCAAGCGCGACTGCATTGAAGACACGATCGACTATAAGCGCATTGCCAAACGCATTCTGGCCTACGTTGCGGCCAGCCGCTTTCAACTCATCGAAACTCTGGCTGAAAAACTCGCCGCCCTGCTCTTAAAAGAGTTCAAACTCACATCTTTGACTTTGCGCATTTCAAAACCGGGCGCCGTGCGCGGCTCTAAAAATGTCGGCGTCGAAATCACCCGCCGTCGTCTCTCCAAAAAACGGTAGGTTTATCCGTGGGAAGCACAGTAAAGAAATCTTCTCCGCCGCGAGTTCCGCAGGACGTAAGTCCGAGGACTGTTTGAGCGCCGGAGAAGATTTCTTTACTGTGCGAGAATAGTAAACATGCCCGTCAAAAATTATTACCTGAGCATCGGTTCGAACATTCAGCCTGCTAAAAACATTCCGGCCTGTATGGCCCTGCTTCAAAATCAGTATCCGTCCATCCGCTTTTCTCCTGTTTATGAAACCGATCCTATCGGTCCCGCCGGATCAAAAAAATTCTGGAATTTGGCCGCAGTGCTTGGCACAGAAGAAAATGAAGAGATGTTACGGGCTTCACTGCGAAAAATTGAAGCGGCCTTAGGACGGGTACGCTCCCCGGACAACCGCTTCCTGCCTCGGGTTATTGACATTGATATTTTGCCGCAGGCAGACTATGAACAGCAGGCTTTTATTATGATTCCCCTTGCGGAAATCGCGCCCCTGGTTCTCGACGAAGCTTCAGGAAAAACATTTGCGGAACTTGCGGATGGACTGCGCAAAGACGCGGCGGGTTTCAGCCGGAAACAGGTCTAGCCGTTTACGCGCAGTGCCTAAACAGGCGTATGGGGCCTAAGCTTTTGCCTCACGCTGAACTAACGCTTTTTTAAAAAATTCAAACTTTTGATTCACAAAAAATTTCCAATACCAATGAACCGGAAAGCCCCGGAACGCTTTTTCATAAGCGGCCTCCGGCGAAAGCCCTGCAACAGCCATTGAATAAACACCCGTCATGACTCCCGTCCGTTCGACGCCCCGCCGGCAATGGAAAAACAACGGCTTTTTCGCAGGATCTTCGGCTATTTTCAAAAAACTCTCAAGAATACCTTCGTCCGGATTGCCGGAAATTCTCCAGGGAATACTGACATAGCTCATTCCCAAGGCTTCGACTTGCTGCCGCTCTTCTTCAACGCGTCTTTTTTCATGCCGGAAGTTGACGATCGTTTTAATACCTTTGGCTTTTAGTTCTTTCAAGCCTTCTTCCGTAGGCTGGCCGCCGCGGTAGACCCCGGGCGCGACTTCACAAAATTGAGGAATCGATTCTTTAGCGTCCGCGTTTAAAGGTACGAGAAAAAATAAAAGTCCGGCTATGAAGAGAAACTTAGGCGAGAAGGGCATATTTGGCGTAAGGGGCGCCGCCGCGGGCCAAATCAAAAGCACTGCTGACCGTATTGGTGACGGCAACAACTGTTCCCTGCACAACGCCGCCGATCACGCCAAAGGGGAAACTGCCGCGCGCCGCGCCTGCGGCCATGCCGGCCGGGACGCTCAAAACCGCAGTCAGGGCTTTACCCACCCCGCGGACGAGCAACGCCTCGCTTTGTCCAGCCAGGGCTTCGGGCGCCGCTGCGACCAATAGAAGAACCATCCAGGGTCTGAAGATTTTCATGGGTTCTGTATCTATCGGCCTTTTCTGAAAATTCTGGAATCTGCCGTCTAAAACCGCTAGACTTGGGGCTTATGAACCGTGAGCAAATCGTTTCTTATTCCCTCATCGCATTGCTGCTTTTCATCGTCTACCAGGTTTTCGCCCTGCTTTCGCCGTTCGCCACCGCTATTTTCTGGGCGGCAATCCTGGCTTTTACGTTTCATCCCTTCTATAAAAAAACGAAAAAACAGCTGAAACTCGATGAAACATGGGCCGCCATTGCCTTCACGGCCCTGATCATTCTATTGGTCATCCCCCCCATGATTTACCTGATCTTCAGCCTGGCTCAACAGGCCATTGATCTCTATCAATGGGCCGTGGATTATGTACGGCAGGGAAGGCTGGCGGATTTGATCAGTGAAATACGTAATATTCCTGCGTTTCAAAATATGCAG